>JBAUOM010000616.1:0-8258 GCA_049579765.1 Xanthobacteraceae bacterium | reverse complement strand
GGCGGGGGAGGGAAGCTGGAAGCAGAAATCGCCCATGCCGGCGGTGCGCGGGGAAGTCGGCGCGGCGGCGGTCGGCAACAAGCTCTATGCGCTCGGCGGCAGCGTTGCCGGCAAGGCGGTGCCGCGCAACGAGGAATACGACCCGGCGACGGACCGCTGGCGGGAACGCGCGCCGTTGCCGCAGTCGCGCGACCACCTCGGTGTCGTCGCGCTCGACGGCAAGATCTATGCTTTCGGCGGCTTCACCTCCTCCGTGCATCAGGGCGCCGGCGACGGAACGTTCGAATACGATCCCGCCGCCGACGGCTGGCGCATGCTCGTGCCCATGCCGACTCCGCGGGCGCCGTGGGCGTCGCCGTGCTCGCGGGAAAAATTCACGTCGTCGGCGGACGCGGGCGCGATGCGGTGACGGTCGCGACGCACGAGGTCTATGATCCCGCGACCGGCAGATGGAGCGCCGCCGCGCCGCTGCCGCGTGCACGCGACCACATGGCGCTGGTCGCGGCAGGAGGACGAATCCATGCCATCGGCGGCCGTCTCGCCGGGCCGGCCGAGCGCAGCCCCCGGCACGACGTCTACGATCCGTCCACGGATACCTGGACGTCCGCGGCGCCGTTGCCGACCCCGCGCAGTGGCGTTGCCGCTGTGTTTTACGACGGCATGATCCTTGTGCTGGGTGGGGAGCTTCCGCCCAATCACACCTTTCCGGAGAATGAAGCCTACGAGGCCAAGACCGACCGCTGGGTGTCGCTCGCACCGATGCCGGCGGGCCGGCATGGGTTCGGCGGTGCGGTGATCGGCTCGATCGCCTATTTCGTCGGCGGTTCGCTCACGCCGGGCGGCAACGGTATCACCGATCAGTTGATCGCATTCAGCCTGCCGTGAGCGGCGGGAGCCGCTTCGGTGGGCCGGGCACGGGGATCGCGGATCGGGAATGGAACCTGGTGCACCCTGTTATTGCTGGCGTTGTTATTGCTGGCGTTGCTCACCGCCCTGGCCGGTGGTCGAAGGCGTCTCGCGCGGCGCGGTAACCGGCGGCGGCGCGGTTCTCGGCGCCATGCCGGTGGTGGCGGGCGGGTTGGTTTGAACGCGCGCCGTCTTGGTACCGTCGCCGCCGGCGAATACCAGCGCCAGGAGCACGGCGATGAACACGCCACCGGCGATCCATCCCCAGGGCGTGGGCGAGCCCATCCGCTCCGGTTCCATCCGACGGTCCATGTCCAGCCGTCGACCAAAGTCTCGGGGATCGGTCATGGCACTCTCCCTTTTGATTGGCGTGGACACACAACCCGCAGGGAGCCGCGTCTGTTCCGGCGCGCGGAATCTTGCAAGGGCGCCGCCGGCACATGCCGCCGATGCATTTACGAGGGGATGCCGGCCATCGGCCCCGGGTTCCCTCGGCCTAGTCCTGCTGATCGAAGATGAGCTGCGTCTGCGTGACGATCGCGGCGAGCTTGCCGTCGCCGCGGGTGATGCGCGTCTCCAGCACGATGGTGGTGCGGCCGCGGTGCAGCGGCATGCAGACGGCGTGCGCCGTGTCGCCCCTGGGCACGGCGGCGAAGAAATTGGTCTTGCTCTCGATGGTGGCGGTGCGGCCGCCGTCGGGAAGGCTGATGCTTGCGGTCATCCCGCCCAGCGTATCGCCCAATGCCATGACCGCCCCGCCATGCAGCACGCCGCGGCGATTGCACAATTCCTCGCGCACGGCGAGCTCCGCCTCGGTACGCTCGGGCGAGCGATGGAGCACGTTCACGCCGAGGAGCCGGGTGAAGGAGGGGATATCGCGGACGGGCATTGTCGTTCCTCTGCTGCTTCAGGTGCGGTGGTGATAGCACGGCGCGTCCGCCGCGCCAGCGCGGACACCCGCTCGGGCTGGCGTTCGGATCCGATGAAATTTTCAGCGTGCCCGAGGGGCGCGTTTCCAAGCCCCGCCGCGGCCGGACCGACCCATTTGGAATTAAGCGGGCTCTTCGTTAAAACCGTTGCGGGCGCTCGTAGCTCAGCTGGATAGAGCACCAGACTTCGAATCTGGGGGTCGGGGGTTCGAATCCCTCCGAGCGCGCCAGCCACGCAATTGTCCGGCCCGGACACATAGGTCACAGATCGTACCTAAGACATGGGTGACAACCTCGTGCCGAACGGGTTGTCGAGGGGTTGCAAGGTCTTCTGCTCCAGGTCGAAGTATCCGAGATCGTAGTGCATGAAGCTGACGAGCCAAATGCCCTCGTCGACCTCTTTGATGCCGAGTCTCTGGCCAGCCAGCACAGTCGAGATGTTGATGCGTTTGCGCGGCGAGATGCAACTGTGCGTCCGCGCGCTCGAGGCTGGCGGGGCGGGCCAACCGCGCGAGGGCGCCCGTAATGCGATGCACACGGTGCGGATCCTCGTGCGGTGATCACTCCACCCCTCAGCCGTCCGAGCGCAATCGTTCGAGCCCCTGCGCGAGCAGCATCGGTACGGGTGCGGGCAAAGCGAGCCTGGCCGCGGCATCGCGTGCGGCCGGAGACATCTTGCGCCAGGTCTTGGCCAGAATGCCGGCGAGCTTGTCGTGGTCGGTTTTGCGCAGGAAATCGCCGACATAGTGCTCGAGGAACACGATGCAGGCGACGTCTTCGAGCACCTGCGCCTCGGCATCCGATCTGAGCCGCTCCTTGCGCAACAGCGCGCCGACGCGCTCGATCGCATCGGCGTCATAGCCGGCGGCGGCCATGATCGCGCCGACGCGGTCGGCATGAAACGCCTGCAGCTCTTTGCGCCAGCGCAGATAGCCGACGCGCCCCTCGGGATAGCTCGCGCGCGGGCAGGTCCAACGTTCGATGTGCTGCCCGCGGGCGGCGATGCGCAGGCGCTCCGACGCCTGCGGCGCCATTTGCGCGAGCGTCGCGCTCATGCGCCGTCCGTAGATGAGTTCTGCGGGATGCGGCCGCCCGTCGACCTCGACCGCGTTGGGGTCGCGCGCGTTGGCCGCGTCGATGGCGGCGATGACCTCGGCGAACCGTGAGCCGTCTTCGCTCATGGCGTGCCGGCTCGCCCTCGGGGTCTCGTCGGTACGGCGGGCGCACCGTGGGCCGTGGTCCGGCCCGCGGCAGATGACGATGGGACGCTTTCGGTTACGCGGAGCCCGCTCGACCCTCGCTGGGCCGAAAAACCCGGTGTCGGGGCTTGGGCGCCGCCGCACCCGGCCCCGGTTTTTTCCGCTGGCGCGGGCGGCTAGGATGGGGCGACGCCGCGTGGTGGTATATATGGGTTTCTGTTGCGGCGAGTGAGCCAAGGGAGCGGCCGGAATGTCGTCCTCGAGCGATTGGGAGATGCCGCTGAGCGTCCAGCCCAAGCCGGAGAATTACACCTACGATCTCGAGGAGGTCCTGACCTCGCTCGTGGGGTTGCGCGCCATCGTTCCGGCCGATGCCTTCACGGCGGAGACGCTCGGCACCGAGCGCAGCGGCAACGGCGTCCTGATCCGCGACGGCGTGGTGCTCACCATCGGCTATCTCATCACCGAGGCGGAGACGATCTGGCTCCATCTCGCCGACGGCCGCGCGGTTCCCGGCCACGTGCTGGCCTATGATCAGGAGACCGGCTTCGGTTTGGTGCAGGCGCTGGCGCGGCTCGAGCTGCCGGCGCTGCCGCTCGGGCAATCGAAGGCGGCCAAGGTCGGCGACCCCGTCGTGGTCGCGGGCGCAGGCGGGCGCAAGCATTCGGTGGTGGCGCGCATCGCCGCCAAGCAGGAATTCGCCGGCAACTGGGAATACGTCCTCGACGAAGCCATCTTCACCGCGCCTGCGCATCCGTTCTGGGGCGGCACGGCGATGATCGGAGGCGCCGGCGAAGTCCTGGGCGTCGGCTCGCTGCAGGTGCAGCAGGTGCGCGAAGGCGGGACGCCCGAGCCGCTCAACATGATCGTGCCGATCGACATCCTCAAGCCCATCCTCGACGACCTGCTCACGCTCGGGCGGCCGAACCATCCGCCGCGGCCCTGGCTCGGGCTCAACGCCACCGAGATCGATGACAAGATCGTGATCGCGCGTATCTCCAATGGCGGACCGGCGCGGCGGGCCAATCTGCGCACCGGCGACATCGTGCTGGCGGTCGCCGACCACGAGGTCAGCGACCTCGCCGCTTTCTTTCGCCGGGTGTGGTCGCTGGGCAAGGCAGGCGTGGAAGTGCCGCTGACCATCTATCGCGACGGCCGCACCTTAGAGGCGCGCGTGACCTCGGGCGACCGCAATCGCTTCCTCAAGGGGCCGAGCCTGCACTGACCGCTGCGGCAGCCGGGCGGCTGACGAGGCCGTCGTAGCCTGCATCGAGCGTCGTACGCGCGTGCTCTAATACATTACCACGCTGCGGATCGACTTTCCCTCGTGCATCAGATCGAACGCGCGGTTGATGTCGCGAAGCGGCATCACGTGCGTGATCATCGGATCGATCTCGATCTGGCCCTGCATGTACCAGTCGACGATCTTGGGCACGTCGGTGCGCCCGCGTGCGCCGCCGAATGCGCTGCCGCGCCACACCCGCCCGGTCACCAGCTGGAACGGCCGCGTGGTGATCTCCTGCCCGGCGCCGGCGACGCCGATGATCACGCTCTCGCCCCAGCCGCGGTGGCAGCTCTCGAGCGCGGCGCGCATGAGCTTGACGTTGCCGACGCATTCGAAGGTGTAGTCGGCGCCGCCGATCTGGTCCGCGCCGCTCTTGGTCATGTTCACGAGATAGGGGATGAGCTCCTCGCCGATCTCGTCGGGATTGACGAAATGGGTCATGCCGAAGCGCTCGCCCCATTCCTTCCTGGCGTTGTTGAGGTCGACGCCGATGATCATGCCGGCGCCGACCAGCCGCAGTCCCTGGATCACGTTGAGGCCGATGCCGCCGAGGCCGAAGACGATGCATTTTGCGCCGGACTCGACTTTGGCGGTGTTGATGACGGCGCCGATGCCGGTGGTCACGCCGCAGCCTATGTAGCAGACCTTGTCGAACGGCGCGTCGTCGCGGATTTTCGCGACCGCGATCTCCGGCAGCACGGTGAAATTCGCGAAGGTCGAGCAGCCCATATAGTGATGGATCCTCTCGCCGCCGACGGAAAAGCGCGTCGTGCCGTCGGGCATGACGCCCTGGCCCTGGGTCGCGCGGATCGCGGTGCAGAGGTTGGTCTTGTGCGACAGGCACGACGGGCACTGCCGGCATTCCGGCGTATAGAGCGGGATGACGTGGTCGCCTTTCTTCACCGAAGTGACGCCCGCCCCGATGTCGACCACGATGCCGGCGCCTTCATGCCCCAGGATCGCGGGAAACAGGCCCTCCGGATCCGCGCCCGAGCGCGTGAACTCGTCGGTGTGGCAGACGCCGGTGGCCTTGATCTCGAGGAGCACCTCGCCGGCCTTCGGACCGTCGAGCGTCACCGTCGTAACCTCGAGCGGCTTGCCCTTTTCGAATGCCACCGCGGCCGCCACGTCCATCGCGCTGTCTCCTTCGATCACGCCGCGTGCGCCGCTCGTCCGACGCGAGGCGAAATAGATATCACAGATATATGTGCCGCAGATACGAAAGGGCGCGGCCTGTGCCGCGCCCTCGAAGCCGAAGCGTGCCGGCGAATGTCAGCTCTTGGGCTGCGCCACGATGCGGATATACGGCTTGGGCGCCTTCCAGCCTTGCGGGTACTGCTTCTTGGCGTCCTCGTCGGAGACCGAGCCGGCGATGATCACGTCGTCGCCGTGTTTCCAGTTCACCGGCGTCGCCACCTTGTGCTTGGCGGTGAGCTGCAGCGAGTCGATCACCCGCAGCACCTCGTCGAAATTGCGTCCCGTGGTCATCGGATAGACCAGGATCAGCTTGATCTTTTTGTCCGGTCCGATGACGAAGACGTTGCGCACGGTCTGGTTATCGGCGGCCGTGCGTTTCGCCGGATCGCCGGACACGGCTGCGGGAAGCATGCCGTACAACTTCGACACGTTATAGTCGGTGTCGCCGATCATCGGGTAGTTGGGGGCGAAGCCCTGCGTCTCCTTGATATCCTTGGCCCAGCCCGCATGGTTGTCGACCGGATCGACCGACAGTCCGATGATCTTGACGCCGCGCTTGTCGAATTCCGGCTTGATCTTGGCCATGTAGCCGAGCTCGGTCGTGCAGACCGGCGTGAAATCCTTGGGGTGCGAGAACAGCACCGCCCACTTGTCGCCGATCCACTCGTGAAAGCGGATCTTGCCTTCAGTCGTCTGCGCTTCGAAATCCGGGGCAGCATCGTTGATCGCGAGAGCCATTACCACCTCCTCCGTCGCCTGGGAGCCTGCTTGCGCAAGCTGCTAATACGTCTAGCGCGCGGCGAACTCAACAGTCAGTGCGCATAGCTGCCGGCTATGAAGGCGGAATTCCATCGCAGCCTCCGCCGGGAGAAGAAATGAACGGCGCGCGGCGGTCGCGGGGAAGAAAATTTACCGACCTGCCGGCGGCGAAGGCGAAACGACGCCATCGCGCCGCGGCGGGCTCGGCGAAAGCGCGGGGCGCCGCCGCGATGCTGCGGCAATTCTCGAACGCTGAGCTGCCGTCCGCAGAAGCTTGCGGGGGCATCGCGCCCGCGGTCGCGGCGGGCGCGACGACCGCGGAAGATCAGCGGCGCGAAGGCGGGCGGCTTCGTCTCGTGCGGCGCGAGCTGGGTGAGACGACGACCTTGGAGGGTTAGGGCCCGCTGCATCCCTGCAAGCGAAGATTGCCGGAGGCGAATGCGTCCCGTCGCTTGCGTGCCGCATGGTCGTGTTGCGGCGCGACAAAATTCCTGACGGGGGCTCGCGCGCCCATCACGAATTGCTGATCGTGTCGAGCCGCGCGCTGCGATTGCGGCGTGGATCTGTGCGAATGCGCGGCAAAGCGGCGCAATTGCCGGGCGATTCCGACACGCTTTATTGCGTTGCCGCAACTTCGCCACATCGTTGCCGCGAGCCTGACCAGTTCGCGCGCGCGACGCGTCGAACCGGAACGGCCTGTCGTGCGACTAACTCATGAGCTGCGAGGGAACCCTTGTCGGCTGACGACGTTATGGTCGCAGTCATCCCTCAGTCGAGTGATCCGGAAGGCCCCGGCAACGGGGCGGGAGAGCGTCAATGATCACTGGCCTCGATCGATCGACCGGTACCGCTCTCGCCGCGTTGGTTGCGGCAATCAAGCGGTCGCCCATCGTGGTGCGGCTGACCGAAGGGTTGTGGCAGGCTCGCGAGTGGGCGCGCATCCGCAAGTCGCCCGAGGTCGACGCCTTCGTTCTCGCCTGGATCGCCAGCCACGTCCCCGCACATCGGCGCCGCCCGCGTCGGTTCATGTGACGGCTCGCGCGTCCCGGCTGCGAGCCGCCGTCTGCAACCACGCGCTGGATCGGTACGCGTCCGCGGCAACGGTACGCCTTCGCGGTAAGCTTGGTCGGTTGCGTTCGACCCCGGTATCGTTGCGCCGGGCGTGCCGGCCAGGCGCTCCAAACTGACTTCGCTTCAAATCCTTGCGTGAGGCTCCTTGCGCGGCGGCATGATCTTTAGCCGAAAAGTCTGCGACTTTTCGGCATCATGTTGTAGCTAGAACGATCCGGACTTGGCGACCGGAACGTTCATGGACCTCCAGGATCTGATCTCTCGCCTTGCGCTCGCGCTCGGCATCGGCCTGTTGATCGGGCTCGAGCGCGGCTGGCGGGCGCGCGGCGCAAGGCCGGGCAGCCGCGCGGCCGGAATCCGTACCTTCGCAATCTCGGGGTTGTTGGGGGGCGTAATTGGTGCCCTGGCGCAGGCCGCGGGCGGTGCGGCGAGCCTCGCCGGCGGGCTTGTCCTGGGCCTCGCATTCGCCACCCACAGCATCATCATCGCGCTCTTCAGTCGTGACGAGAACCTGGCCGCCGGTATTTTTTCCGTGACCACCGCGGTTGCGGGCATGCTGACCTTCGCCCTTGGCGCCTACGCGGTCCTCGGCGACATGCGGATTGCCGCCGGCGTCGCGGTCGCGGCAACGGGCGTGCTGGCCTTGCGGGAAGAGCTGCACGGCTGGGTGCGCAAGATCACCTGGCCGGAATTGCGCTCCGGGCTCGTGCTGCTGGCGATGTCCTTCATCGGGCTGCCGATCCTGCCGGATGAAGCGATCGGGCCGTTCGGCGGCGTCAATCCGAGGGAGGTCTGGATCATCGCCATCGTTCTGGCCGGTGTGTCCTTCCTGGGTTACGCCGCGGTGAAATATTTCGGCGTGCGCCGCGGCCTGCTGCTGGCGGCCGCCGCCGGCGGGCTTGCCTCCTCGAC
>JBAUOM010000615.1:0-13212 GCA_049579765.1 Xanthobacteraceae bacterium | reverse complement strand
CGTGGACAAGGCCGCGCGGCTCGACATGGCGAAGACGATCGTTCTCAATGCCAAGATGCGGCGGACCGGGGTCTGCGGCGCCGCCGAAACCCTGCTGGTCGACCGCGCGGCGGCGCCGACGCATCTTGCCCCGCTCGTCGAGATGCTGCTCGACGCCGGCTGCGAGGTGCGCGGCGACGAGGCGACGCGCGCCGTCGATCCGCGCGTAAGGCCGGCCAGCGAAGACGATTGGTCGACCGAGTACCTCGACGCCGTCATCTCCGCCAAGCTGGTCGACGGCGTGGACGCCGCGATCGCGCATATCGAGCGCTTCGGCTCGCATCACACCGATTCGATCGTGACCGAGGATCCGGCTGCGGCGGAGAAATTCCTCGGCCAGGTCGACTCCGCCATCGTGCTGCACAATGCCTCGACGCAATTCGCCGACGGCGGCGAGTTCGGCTTCGGCGCCGAGATCGGCATTGCCACCGGCCGCTTCCACGCGCGCGGGCCGGTCGGGGTCGAGCAGTTGACCAGCTTCAAGTATCGGGTGCGCGGCTCGGGACAGATCAGGCCGTGACCCGTCCGCTGCGCAAGTACAGCCCTCTCCCAACGGAAGCCGGGCCACCACCGCCTTCGCCGGAAGCGGACGCAACGGCGCGCGTCGTGCTCCCGCCGCATGCGCCGGGGATGCGCATCGGCCTGTTCGGCGGCACGTTCGATCCGCCGCACGAGGCGCATCTGGGCGCTTGCCTGCTGGCGATGAAACGCCTCGGTCTCGACCGGGTCTGGTGGTTGGTGACCCCGGGCAACCCGCTCAAGGATACGCGCGGCCTCGCGCCGCTTGCGGCACGCATCCTTGCAGCCAAGGCGCTGGCGCGCCATCCGCGCATCGACGTCAGCGGCATCGAGGCGCAGATCGACACGCGTTATACCTACGAGACCATCGCCTATCTGCGCCGCCACTGCCCGGGCGTCCGCTTCGTCTGGATCATGGGCGCCGACAACCTGCGCAGCTTCCACCGCTGGCAGAAATGGCGCGGGATTGCCGCCATGGTCCCGATCGCGGTGGTCGACCGGCTCGGACCGAGCCTCTACGCCGGCGGCAGCGCCGCAGCCCAGGCGCTGGCGCGTGCACGCGTCCCCGAGACCGCGGCGAAGTCGCTGCCCGACCGCAAGCCGCCGGCCTGGGTTTACATCCACGGTCTGAAGTCGCCGCTGTCCTCGACCGCGTTGCGCGCCGCCCGTCACAAAACCGATGCCAAAATACCACAGTATGAGGATTGTGGAACGCCGGCAGGTTGAAACCGTTAACCGGCCGTGCCTATCTTAGTGGTGTCCCGCTTTGCGGGCGGTGAATGCAGCGAAAGGAAAGGACCCCTGCCAACCCCTGCAGTCTCTCGCGCTGGCGCCCGCCGCGCCGCCGAACCCATCTCCAAGGTGCGCCCTGACGCCGAGGAGATTCTCCGCTTGGTCCTCGCCCGGCTCGACGAAATGAAAGCCGAGGACACCGTCACCATCGACCTCACCGGCAAATCGACGATCGCCGACACCATGGTTGTGACCTCCGGAAGGTCCAACCGTCATGTCGGGTCGGTCGCGGACCGCGTGCTGGACGACCTCGCCGAGGCCGGCGTGCCGAATGCGCGGGTCGAAGGCATGCCGCACTGCGACTGGGTGCTGATCGATGCCGGCGACGTCATCGTCCATGTCTTCCGGCCGGAAGTCCGCGCCTTCTACAATCTCGAGAAGATGTGGGCGACGGCCCGGCGGGCGAGCTGAGAAGCCCCTCCGACGACGGGAGGCGCTTTGGCGGTTGAGCCGGCACACCGTCCGTGCCTATCCTGACGCATGCGCATCGTGGTCGCCGCCGTCGGCCGCCTGAAGCAAGGTCCTGAGCGCGATCTGGCGGAGCGCTATCGCAAGCGCGCGGCCGACGCTGGTCGCGGCGCCGGGCTGGGCGCCTTCGACATCGTCGAGATCAAGGAGAGCCGCGCCGGCGACGCCGCGCGGCGCATGATCGAGGAATCGATCGCCGTCGCGAATGTCATCCCGGAGCGCGCCGTCAGCGTGATCCTGGACGCGCGCGGCGAGAGCATCAGCAGCGACGCCTTCGCCTCTCGCCTGCAGGGCTGGCGAAACGAGGATAGACCCGCGGTCGTGTTCATCATCGGCGCCGCCGACGGCCTCGCGCCGATGCTGCGCGAGCAGGCCGACCTGGCCATCGCCTTCGGTGCGGCGACCTGGCCGCATCAACTGGTCCGCATCATGCTGTTGGAGCAGCTCTACCGCGCCGTCACGATCCTCTCCGGGCATCCCTATCATCGCGGCTAAGCGAGCCCGGCCGGGAGGTCTTAATCCGGTACCAAATCATGGGCTATCCGATGCGGCGCTGGAACCGTTTTTGCATGGAAACGGGGTTGATGCGGGTCGTATTGCCTCTTTCCGTCGTTCTCCGCCGAGCGCTCCTGGCGGCTGTCGGAATCTTGTCGCTCGGCCTCATCGCTGCCGCGGCCCAGACCCCGCGCGGCCGCCCTCCCGCCGATGCCGGCCAGCCGGCCCGTCCGCCGGCAAGCGTCGACAGCCTCAAGGAACGCGACCAGGAGCTCGAACGGCTCCGGACCGAGCAACGCCGGACACTCGAGAACGAGGCAAAGCTCAAACGCGAGATCGAATCGATCGCCGACGACCGGCGCAAATTCAATCAGCGGATCATCGAAACCGCCGCCGGCGTCGTCGCGGTGGAGGAGCGAATCGCCCAGACCCAGGAGCGCCTGGAGGCGCTCGACGACAACGAGCAGACGTTGCGGGCGTCGCTGGAGCAGCGGCGCGAGCTTACCGCCGAGGTGCTGGCGGCGTTGCAGCGCATCGGCCGGCAGACGCCGCCCGGGCTCATGATCAGAGCCGAGGATGCGCTGCAGTCGGTGCGCTCGGCGATGATCCTCGGGGCGGTGCTGCCCGAGATGCGCCATCAGGCCGAGGTGCTGGCGGCCGACCTCGCCCAGCTCGTGGGCTTGCGCAAGCAGATGGCCACCGAGCGCAGCCGCTTGGCGCGCGATCTGTTCGTGCTCGCGGACGAGCAGCGCCGGCTCTCCCTGTTCATCGACGAGCGCCAAAAGCGTCAGGCGGAAGCGGAACAGGCGCTGGCCGACGAGCGCCAACGCGCCGCGCAGCTTGCGCGCCAGGCCGAGAGCCTCAATCAACTTATCGTCAAGCTCGAGCAGGGGCTCGATACCGCCTCCCGCGCCGCGCGGGCTGCCGCGCGCGCGAGCGAGGACCGCAAGGCGCTCGCGGCGAGGCCGGACTTGGCTGCGCTTCACGATCCGGGACGATTGACCCCGGCGGTCGCCTTCGCCGCGGCCAAAGGCACGCTGCCGCTGCCGGTCAAGGGCGCCAGAATCAAGGAATTCGGCGCGCCGGACGGTCTCGGGGGCACCGAAAAGGGCCTATCCATCGCTACCCGGCCGGGGGGGCAGATCACGGCCCCCTGCGACGGATGGGTGGTCTTCGCCGGCGCCTTCCGCAATTATGGCCAACTCTTGATCCTTAATGCCGGCGACGGATATCATGTACTGCTCGCTGGGATGGAACGGATATCCGTTGACTTGGGGCAATTCGTAGTGACGGGCGAGCCCGTCGCGGTGATGGGCGGCGGAGCCCCGTCAGCCGTAGTTAGAGCGGGCGCTGCAAGCCAACCCGTACTATATGTGGAGTTCCGTAAGGACGGGATACCCGTCGATCCAGGCCCATGGTGGGCCGCAAACGAAGGCCAGAAGGTTCGCGGATGATGCGCAAAACTTCCCTGATACTCCTCGGTGCAGCGGCGGGCATGGCCGTGACGCTGGTCGCAACTCAGCCCCGCATCGTGTTCGACGGCGCGCGCGCGCAGGCCGCGGCCGCCGACACCTACCGGCAGCTCAGCCTGTTCGGCGACGTGTTCGAACGTGTGCGGGCCGACTATGTGGAGAAACCCGACGACGGCAAGCTCATCGAATCGGCGATCAACGGCATGCTGGCCGGGCTCGATCCGCATTCCAGCTACATGGATTCGAAGAGCTTCCGCGACATGCAGGTGCAGACCCGCGGCGAGTTCGGCGGTCTCGGCATCGAAGTCACCATGGAGGACGGCCTGATCAAGGTCGTGGCTCCGATCGACGAGACCCCGGCGGCGAAGGCCGGCGTCATGGCCAACGACATCATCACCCATCTCGACGACGAGCCGGTGCAGGGGCTCACCCTCAACCAGGCGGTCGAGAAGATGCGGGGGCCGGTGAACACCAAGATCAAGCTCAAGATCATGCGCAAGGGCCAGGACAAGCCGGTGGAGGTGTCGATCACCCGCGACATCATCCGGGTGCGTTCGGTGCGCTCGCGCCTGGAGGGCGACGACGTCGGCTTCATCCGCATCACTCAGTTCAACGAGCAGACCACCGAGGGCCTGAAGAAAGCCATCAGCGACATGACCGCTCAGACCGGCGACAAGCTCAAGGGCTTCGTCATCGACCTGCGCAACAATCCCGGCGGGCTGCTCGATCAGGCGATCTCGGTCTCCGACGCGTTCCTGGACAAGGGCGAGATCGTGTCGACGCGCGGCCGCAACGCCGAAGAAACCCAGCGGTTCAATGCCCGCTCCGGCGACCTCACCAAGACCAAACCGGTCATCGTGCTGATCAACGGCGGCTCGGCCTCCGCCTCCGAGATCGTGGCGGGCGCGCTGCAGGATCACCGGCGAGCGACCGTCATCGGCACGCGCTCCTTCGGCAAGGGCTCGGTGCAGACCATCATTCCGCTCGGCTCGGGCAACGGCGCGCTGCGATTGACCACGGCGCGCTATTTCACGCCGTCCGGTCGCTCGATCCAAGCCAAGGGCATCACGCCCGACATCGAGGTGCTGCAAGAGGTGCCGGACGAGCTCAAGGCGCGCACCGACACCCGCGGCGAGGCCTCGCTGCGCGGACATCTCAAGGCCGAGGGCGACGAGCAGACCGGCTCGCAGTCCTACGTCCCGCCGGATCCGAAGGATGACAAGGCGCTTCACACGGCGCTCGACCTGATCCGCGGGGTGCAGAAGAACTCGGCCTATCCGCCGAACCCGAAGGGATCGGTGCCGAACTAAGCCCGGAGCGACCGGTGCAGCAACGCGGGCGGCCGACAGGCCGCCCCGCTGTTTTTAGACCGGGCCCTCGATTCGGGCCGGCGTAGCGACTATGCATGCGGTGCCCGCGCCTGCGCCGAACGACGGAACCGGCCAATGCCCCTTTTCGAATCCCTGCCCTATCGCCCCTGCGTCGGCATGGCGGTGTTCAACCGCGAGGGCCGTGTCTTCGTCGGCCGCCGCATCGACGGACCCGAGCACGTGGACGCGGAGCACGCTTGGCAGATGCCGCAAGGCGGCATCGACCGCGGCGAGGATCCTTGGCCGGCCGCGCGGCGCGAGCTCTACGAGGAGACCAATATCCGTTCGGTCGAGAAGCTCGCCGAAATCGCGGACGAGCTCTGCTACGACATCCCGCGCGAGATCGTAGGGCAGGCCTGGAAGGGAAAATACCGCGGCCAGTGTCAGAGGTGGTATGCGCTGCGCTTCACTGGGAGGCACAGCGAGATCGATATCGCCCATCCCGCCGGCGGCCACGATCCGGAATTCGTGGATTGGCGCTGGGAGCGGCTGGAGAATGTCCCCGGCCTGATCGTGCCGTTCAAGCGTCCGGTGTACGAGCGGGTCGCGAAGGAGTTCGCGAAATTCGCCAAACCGTGACCTGCACTACTGCCCCAGCGCGGCCTGCAGCGCCTTGAGCTGATCGAGCTTGTGGGCGAGCTTGTCGCGCTGCCAGCCATCGGTGGCGTCGGCGGCGTCCTCCTCGGTGTCCTTGATCACGCCGGCCAGCGCGCCGACGTCGAACTCGTCCACCGGCACGGCGAGCTCCGCGAGCACGCTCAGCCCCGCCGGACCGACCTCGGCAAATCCGCCGTTGACCACGACCCGCATCGGGCCGGCCCCGCCGTAGACGACGAGGATGCCCGGCCGCAGCGTGGTGATGACCGGCGCGTGCCCCGCCAGCACGCCGAAGTCGCCTTCGGAGCCCGGCAGGTCTACTTGCTCGACCTCGCCCGAGAACAGCAGCTTCTCCGGCGAGACGAGATCGAAGTGGAAGGTGGCCATGGTTTGCCTACGCGGTTCTCGCTTCGGGGTCGGGCAAAAAGTGAATAGCGAATAGCGAGTGGCGAATAGTACAGCGTCGGCAGTCGCTACTCGCTCGTATGATCACGCCGCTTCCGCCGCGAGCTTCTTGCCCTTCTCCACCGCCTGCTCGATGGTGCCCACCATGTAGAAGGCCGCCTCCGGCAGGTAGTCGTATTTTCCTTCGCACAGGCCCTTGAAGCCGCGGATGGTGTCGGCGAGCTCGACAAACACACCCGGCGTGCCCGTGAACACTTCGGCGACGTGGAAGGGCTGCGAGAGGTAGCGCTCGATCTTGCGCGCGCGCGCCACCGTGAGCTTGTCCTCCTCCGAAAGCTCGTCCATGCCGAGGATGGCGATGATGTCCTGGAGCGCCTTGTAGCGCTGCAGAATCTGCTGCACCTGGCGCGCGACGGCGTAGTGCTCCTCGCCGACGATCATCGGCGAGAGCATGCGCGAGGTCGAGTCGAGCGGATCGACGGCGGGATAGATGCCCTTCTCCGCGATCGAGCGCGACAGCACCGTGGTGGCGTCGAGATGCGCGAACGAGGTCGCCGGCGCCGGATCGGTGAGGTCGTCGGCCGGCACGTAGATCGCCTGCACCGAGGTGATCGAGCCCTTGGTCGTCGTCGTGATGCGCTCCTGCAGCGCGCCCATGTCGGTCGCCAGGGTGGGCTGATAGCCCACGGCGGAGGGAATGCGGCCGAGCAGCGCCGACACTTCCGAGCCGGCTTGCGTGAAGCGGAAGATGTTGTCCACGAAGAACAGCACGTCCTGGCCCTGGTCGCGGAAATATTCCGCGACTGTGAGGCCGGAGAGGCCGACGCGGGCGCGCGCCCCCGGCGGCTCGTTCATCTGGCCGTAGACCAGCGCGCATTTGGAGCCGGCGGCGGAGCCGTTGTTCTTCTTCGGATCCTTGTTCACCCCGGATTCGATGAACTCGTAGTAGAGGTCGTTGCCCTCGCGGGTGCGCTCGCCGACGCCGGCGAACACGGAATAGCCGCCGTGAGCCTTGGCGATGTTGTTGATGAGCTCCTGGATGATCACGGTCTTGCCGACGCCGGCGCCGCCGAACAGGCCGACCTTGCCACCCTTGGCGTAGGGCGCGAGCAGGTCGACGACCTTGATGCCGGTGACCAGGATTTCCGCTTCGGTCGACTGCTCGGTGTAGAGCGGCGCCGGCTGATGGATCGGGCGCCGCTCCTGGTACGGCACCGGGCCGGCCTCGTCGACCGGATCGCCGACGACGTTCATGATGCGGCCGAGGGTCCCGTCACCGACCGGCACCGCGATCGGCTGGCCGGTGTCGGCGACCTCCTGACCGCGCACCAGGCCTTCGCTGGTATCCATGGCGATCGTGCGCACGGTCGATTCGCCCAGATGCTGAGCGACCTCGAGCACCAGGCGGTTGCCCTGGTTCGTGGTCTCGAGCGCGTTGAGGATCGCCGGCAGGTGCCCCCCTTCGAACTGCACGTCGACGACGGCGCCGATGACCTGGGTGATGCGTCCGACTGGATTGGCCATGGATGGTCCTTGCTGTCTCGCAAATCTGTCGACTGGTGGTCCGATTCCGAAGTTCGTCAGCACTCGCGGCACGTTCAGATACGAACTTCGGAATCTAAGGGCCAGCAGCAACCCTATTAAGTCTAGTGCCCCTTTTTGAACCCGAAGTTCGCGACCGCATTTGCCGCACGGTGTGCGCGAACTTCGGATTCGGGGCACTTGTCGCGCCGGCTCATACGGCTTCGGCGCCGGAAATGATCTCGATCAGCTCTTTGGTGATCATCGCCTGGCGCGTGCGGTTGTAGGTCAGCGTCTGCTTGCGGATCATTTCTCCGGCGTTGCGGGTGGCATTGTCCATCGCGGTCATCTGCGCGCCGTAGAACGAGGCGGCATTCTCCAGGAGCGCGCGGAAGATCTGCACCGAGATATTGCGTGGCAGCAGTTCGGCGAGGATTTCGTCCTCGTCGGGCTCGTATTCGTAGACCGCGCCGCCATCGTCAGCGGCCTCGCCCGCGAACACCGGCGGGATGACCTGTTGCGCGGTCGGAATCTGCGCCATGACGGACCTGAACCGCGAGAAGAACAGGGTGCAGACGTCGAATGTACCCTCTTCGTAGAGCCGCACGATCTTGTCGCCGATCCCTTCGGCATGCTCGAAACCGAGCGTGCGGATCGCGCGCAACTCGATGTGCTCGATGATCCGGCCCTGGTAGAGACGGCGGAGCTGCTCGTAGCCCTTGCGACCGATGCAGAAGAACTTGACCTCCTTGCCGTCGGCCATCAGCGCGTTCGCACGCTCGCGCGCGAGCCGCACGATCGCCGAGTTGAACGGGCCGCACAGACCGCGCTCGGCGGTGCAGACCACGAGCAGATGCATGCTATCGCCGCCGGTGCCGACGAGCAGCCGCGGCGCCGCGCCGAGGTCGCCGACGGCGGCGGCGATGTTGCCGAGCACCTTTCCCATGCGCTCGGCATAGGGACGCGCGGCCTCGGCCGCGGCCTGGGCGCGCCGCAGCTTGGAGGCCGCCACCATCTGCATCGCCTTGGTGATCTTCTGCGTCGCCTTGGTGGCGGCGATGCGCACGCGCATGTCTTTGAGGCTGGGCATCTCTGATCGGGACGACGGAGGACGGACGACGGCAGGCTACGCTGCGTGTCGATCGTCGGCGTCAGTTATCCGTCGTCTGTCCTCCGTCTGCTGTCCTCTGCTCACGCGAACGTCTTGGCGTAGGCGTCGACCGCCGCCTTGAGCCTGGCCGCGGTGGCGTCGTCGAGATCCCTGCTGTCGCGAATGGCGGCGAGGATGTCCTGATGCTGGGTGCGCATCAGCGACAGCAATCCTTCCTCGAAGGCGCGCACCCGATCGACCGGAAGCGGATCGAGATAGCCGTTGACGCCGGCGAATATCGCCACGACCTGCTCCTCCATCTTGAGCGGCGAGAACTGCGGCTGCTTGAGCAACTCGGTCAGCCGCGCGCCGCGATTGAGCAGGCGTTGCGTGGTGGCGTCGAGATCGGAGCCGAACTGCGCGAACGCCGCCATTTCGCGGTACTGCGCGAGCTCGCCCTTGATGCGGCCGGCGACCTTCTTCATCGCCTTGGTCTGCGCAGCGGAGCCGACGCGCGAGACCGACAGGCCGACGTTCACCGCCGGGCGGATGCCCTGGTAGAACAGATCGGTCTCCAGGAAGATCTGGCCGTCGGTGATGGAGATGACGTTGGTCGGGATATAGGCCGAGACGTCGTTGGCCTGCGTCTCGATGACCGGGAGGGCCGTGAGCGAGCCGGCCTTGTTGGCGTCGTTCATCTTGGCGGCGCGTTCGAGCAGCCGCGAGTGCAGATAGAATACGTCGCCGGGATAGGCCTCGCGTCCGGGCGGGCGGCGCAGCAGCAGCGACATCTGGCGGTAGGCGACGGCCTGCTTGGAGAGGTCGTCGTAGATGATCACCGCGTGCATCCCGTTGTCGCGGAAATATTCGCCCATGGTGCAGCCGGAGAACGGAGCGAGGTACTGCATGGGCGCGGGGTCGGACGCGGTGGCCGCCACGATGATCGAATAGTCGAGCGCCCCGTTCTCCTCCAGCACCTTGGCGAACTGCACCACGGTGGAACGCTTCTGCCCGACCGCGACATAAACGCAGTAGAGCTTGATCTTCTCGTCGCCGCTGGCGTTGAGCGGCTTCTGGTTCAGGATGGTGTCGAGGGCGATTGCGGTCTTCCCGGTCTGCCGGTCGCCGATGATGAGCTCGCGCTGGCCGCGGCCGATGGGAATCAGCGCGTCGATGGCTTTGAGGCCGGTGGCCATGGGCTCGTGCACGGATTTGCGCGGAATGATGCCCGGCGCCTTGACGTCGACCCGGCGGCGCTCCTGCGCCTCGATCGCCCCCTTGCCATCGATGGGATTGCCGAGCGCGTCGACCACGCGGCCGAGCAGGCCCTTGCCGACCGGCACATCCACGATGGCGCGCGTGCGCTTGACGGTCTGGCCTTCCTTGATCTCGCGGTCCTCGCCGAAGATCACGATGCCGACATTGTCGGTCTCGAGATTGAGCGCCATGCCGCGCACGCCGTTCTCGAACTCGACCATCTCGCCGGCCTGGACGTTGTCGAGGCCGTAAACGCGGGCGATACCGTCGCCGACCGAGAGCACCTGGCCGACTTCGGAGACCTCGGCCTCCTGGCCGAAATTCTTGATCTGCTCCTTCAGGATTGCCGAAATCTCGGCCGGGCGGATGTCCATCAGCGGGCCTCTTTCATCGCGAGCTTGATCGCATTGAGCTTGGTGCGCAGCGAAGAGTCGAGCATGCGGGAGCCGAGCTTGACCACGAGCCCGCCGATGATCGCGGGATCGAGCTTCACCCGCACCTGCACGTCCTTCTTGGTGACGGCGACGAGCGCATCCTTGATCGCCGCGAGCTGTGCCTCGCTCGGCCGGTCCGCGAGCGTCACCTCGGCGGTGACCTCGCCCTTGTGTCTGGCAACCAGCGCCCGATAGGCCCGCGCCATGTCGAGGGCGGCGAAGAGCCGCCGGTTCGTCGCCACCAGCTTGAGGAAGTTGGCGGCGAGCCCGTCGATGCCGGATTTGTCGAGCACGGCCGAGAGCGCGCGCACTTGATCGTCGGCAGACAGAACCGGGCTGCGCAACAGGCGCGCGAGATCGGCGACCTCGGCCACCAGCGCGTCGAAGCGGTCGAGATTGACCTTGACCGTATCGACGGCATCATGCTCGAGCGCAAGCTCGAACAGCGCGTTCGCGTAACGGCCCGCCATGCCCGATAGGATTGCGCCTTGGCCCGTCACCCTGCTGCTCTTTCGGCAATTCCGCAGGCTCGGCACCGTCGCCGACGGTGGGCGCCAAGCCATTGAGATTCAATGGAACTTTGCATTCTCGTGAAGAGGCGCCAGCGCGCCCCGAGAGTCCACGAAAAATCGCGCGGTTCCGTAACACACCGCCAACTGCGGTGCAACACGACGAAACGCCCGGACGGAACCCGCAGCCTCACGGGCCATACCCTTGCGACGCCGGCCGGCGGCAATGGTACACAGGCCGTCCTCTTTCGCGTTGCGAGCCTGCTGACCGGCCGACATGCCGAACCCAACTCCGCACGACAACCCCGACGCCACCGCCCGGCTCATGCTGGTGGCGGTGAGCCTGTGCTGGGGCTTGACCTGGCCCGCCATGAAGCTTGCGCTCGATGAAATTCCGCCGTTCAGCATGCGCGTCGGCACGTCCGGGATTGCGACCCTCACCCTGTTCGCGCTCGCGCTCCTGCAGCGCCGCGATCTCAGGCCCCACAGCCCGCGCGCGGCGGCACATCTCGTCGTGGCGGGGTGCCTGAACGTCGCGTGCTTCACGGTGCTCACCGCCTTCGCGCAACTCGCGACCACCACCTCGCGGGTGACGGTGCTGACTTACACGATGCCGATCTGGGCCGCACTGTTCGCGCGCCCCGTCCTGGGCGAGCGGCTCACGCCGATGCGCGGCGTCGGACTGCTGCTTTGCGCCGGCGGACTGACGGTGCTGGTTTGGCCGCTCATCGGATCGAGCGACGTGACCGGCCTCGTCCTCGCCTCGACGACGGCGGTGACCTGGGCGGCCGGCACCGTCTACTTGAAATGGGCGCGGGTCAAGGCCGATCCCATGGCGATCACCGTGTGGCAGCTCCTCGTCGCGCTGGTGATCACCACCGCCGGCCTGCTGCTGTTCGAAGGCTCGCTGCACCTCTGGCCCGTCCATCCGCTCGCCCTGTCGGCCCTGATTTTTTCCGGCCTCGTCGGCTCCGCCCTCGCCTTCCTGCTCTGGTTCGAGATCGTCCGGCGACTGCCGGCGACGAGCGCGTCGCTCGGCGTGCTGAGCGTTCCGGTCGTGGGCGTCGTCGCCTCCATGCTGGTGCTGGGCGAGCGACCGAGCATTAATGACACCATCGGTTTCATGCTCATCCTCTCCGCCGCCGCCTGCGTGCTGCTGGCTCCGACCGAACGTTCGTCGGAAGCCGCCCCGATCGAACAATAATGCTCGCGCCGAATCGATCCGCTATTGCCGCTTCGCGCAATTGCGGCGATGGCCGCGAGCGCCGACTGCACCGACGCAACGCGCCCGGCCTCCAACTGCCACCCACTGCTGCAACCGCTATAGAAAGCTCTGCGGGTCGACGTCGACCTCGAGCTTGACGCTGCCTTGCCGCTTGGGCGCGCCGGCGAGCCATTCCCGCAAATAGCCCGAGAGATCGAACGCGCGCTGCGATTTCACCAGCAGCCGGAAGCGGTGGCGGCCGCGCACGACGGCGAGCGGCGCTTCCGCCGGTCCGAGCACGCGCACCTCGCTGGCGGGCGGGGCGGCGGCAGCGAGTCGGCGCGCATAGGATTCGGCCGTCGGCCGCTCGCCGGCCGAGACCAGCAGGCTCGCCAGCCGCCCGAACGGCGGATAGTGCGTCTTTTCGCGCAGCGCGATCTCGCTGGTGTAGAACGCGTCGCGATCGGCCGCGATCAGTGCGCGCATCACCGGATGCTCGGGCTGGTGCGTCTGCAGATAGCCCAGCCCCCTGCCCTCCTCCCGCCCGGCGCGGCCGATGACCTGATGCAGCAATTGGAAAGTGCGTTCGGCCGCGCGCGGATCGCCGTTGGCCAGACCGAGATCGGCGTCGATGACGCCGACCAGGTTGAGCTTGGGGAAGTGGTGACCCTTGGCGACGAGCTGCGTGCCGATGATGATGTCGAAGCGTCCCTCCGCGACGTCGTCGAGCTCTTGACGCAGCCGCTCGACCGATTCGACGAGATCGCTGGATAAGACCAAGATCCGGCCTGCCGGAAACAGCTCCGCCGCCTCCTGCTGCAGCCGTTCGACGCCCGGGCCGACGGGGACGAACGAGTCGGTCGCCTCGCATTGCGGGCACTGCGCCGGCAGCGGCATCGCGAAGCCGCAATGGTGGCAGACGAGCCGGCGCCGGTAGCGGTGATCGACCAGCCAGGCGTCGCAATGCGGGCATTGCAGGCGGAAGCCGCAGGCGCGACACAGCGTCAGCGGCGCGTAGCCGCGGCGGTTGAGGAACAGCA
>JBAUOM010000614.1:0-3046 GCA_049579765.1 Xanthobacteraceae bacterium | reverse complement strand
GCCCGCCCGCACGCGCCGGCGCAGGTTCTGCGCCTTGGCATAGAAGTGACCGCCGTAGCGGTCGAGCGTGTACCGGCTGAAGATCGAGGCGATCTTGAGCGTATCGGCAAATTCGTCGGCGCGCTTGTGCCATCCCATCGCGTGGTCGAGCAGGCTGGTGACGTAAAAGCCCTCGTGCCCGATGCCGGCGCCGTTCATCTCCAGGAGCATGACGCAGGCCGCGTCGCCGCGGATCGCCGCCCACACTGGAAAGCCCAGCGCGTGTGTCGGCACCGACACCTCTTCGACGATCGCCCCCAACTTGGCCAAGCGCTGCGCGGCCGCGCGCACGTGTTGGTCGACGTCGGGCTCCGAATTGGGATGGCCGAAGCCTTCCTTGATCACGGCGATGCGCATTCCCGTCACGCCGCCCTCGAGCGCCTCGACGTAGCGGCCCGCCGCAACGCCGCGCTGGCGCGTGTCGAGGCCGTCGGGTCCGGCGATCACCTCGAGCAGCAGCGCGTTGTCGCGCACGTTCGCGGTCATCGGTCCGCAGGTATCGAGGGTGATCTCGAGCAGGGCGATGCCGGTGTAGGGAACGAGACCGAAGGTCGGCTTCAGTCCGACGATGCCGCAATGGCTCGCGGGGATGCGGATCGAGCCGGCCTGGTCGCCTCCGATCGCCATGTCCACCTCGCCGGCGGCGACGAGCGCCGCGCTGCCCGAGGACGATCCGCCGGTGGTGTAGCCGCGCTTGCGCGGGTTGTGCACCGGACCGGTCGAGCTGGTATGGCTGCCGCCGGACACGCAGAAATATTCGCACACGGCCTTGCCGGCGATCTCGCCGCCGGCATCGAGAATGCGCTCGACCACCGTTGCATCGACGTCCGGCACATAGCCTTCCATGAGCTGGGCGCCGACCATCATCGGAACCCCGGCGAGGCAGACGTTGTCCTTGAGCGCGACGCGGCGGCCGGCGAGCTTGCCGCCGGGCTTGCCCTTGATCGAGGTCTTCACGTACCAGGCGCCGTGCGGGTTGTCCTCCGCCGACGGCCAATGGATCTCACCACGCGCATATCTGACCGCCGGCAACTCATCCGGCGTCGCGTCGAGTCCGGCATAGGCGTCGGCGAGCGGCGTGATGATCTGCTCGACGGCGGCGAGATAGGCGTCGCTCGGACTCATATGGAGCTTCTGCGCCGCCTGGCGCAGGTCGTCGAGCGTCGGTTTTGTGAACATGATCGATCCTTGGCGGGAGGCGTGCGAAAGTTGCCGCGCGCGCGCCATCGCAGCCCAGCCGCAGGCAGAAATCAAGAAGCCACCGAGCAAGAGGTCCACGACCACGACTACAAACGACCCGTGGGGCTTGGCCTTCCCGCGACGGCGCCGAACGTGGCTGCCTGCGGCATCGAGCTGATGAAGTGACCGGCGACATTTGCAATACGCGGTCGCCCGGGCGGCGCAGGCTTGCGCTGCAGCAAGCTTGCCGCCGCTGTTGGTGAGGGCGATTCAGGTCCGCTTCGCATCCATTGCACGCAGCCCGGTCTTGAGAATCTTGCCGTAATTGTTCTTCGGCAGCGCATCGACGAAGACATAGTCCTTCGGACGCTTGAAGCGGGCGATCGTCCCGAGACAAAGCCGGTCGAGCTCGCCCGCGGGCGCGTCGCCGACGACATAGGCGACGACGACCTCTCCCCACTCCCGGTCGGGGCGTCCGATGACCGAGACCTCGCGCACGCGTGGGTGCTTGAGCAGCACCTCCTCGACCTCGCGCGGGTAGATATTGGAGCCGCCGGAGATGATGACGTCCTTGGAGCGGTCCTTGAGCGTCAGATAGCCGTCCTCGTCGAAGGCGCCGAGGTCGCCGGTATGCAGCCAGCCGTTGCGCAAGGTGGCGGCGGACGCTTGCGGATTTTCCCAATAGCCGGGCATCACCACGTCGCCGCGGCAGAGAATCTCGCCCATGTCTCCGGCCGGCAAGGCGCGGTCCTCGGCGTCCGCCACGACCACCTCGACGCAGGCATAGGGCCGGCCCGCCGAGGCGAGCCGTTCGCGCCAGCGCGGATGACCGCGGTCGGCGATGTCCTCCTTCGAGAGCGTGGTGATGGTCATCGGACTTTCGCCCTGGCCGTAGATCTGGGCAAGGCGCGGGCCGAAGCGGTCGAGCGCGCGCAGGGCATCCTCGACATACATCGGCGCCCCGCCCCAGATGATGGTGCGGACGGTGTTCGGGTCGCAGTCGTCGCCGGCGTCGACCAGCCGCTTGATCATGGTCGGTGCCGCGAACATGGAGGCGCGTGGCCAGCGGCGGAACAGGCGGAAAATCTCGGCCGGCTCGAAGCCGCCGGATTCCGGCACGGCATTGACGCCGAGGCGCGCCACATGCGCCATGATGTAAAGGCCCGAGCCGTGGCTCATCGGCGCCGCGTGCAGGATGGTGTCGCCGGGCGTGACCGGATCGACCTCCGTGGCATAGGCATGGCTCATGACCGACAGCACGCGATGGGTGAGCATCGCACCCTTGGGCCGCCCGGTCGTGCCCGACGTGTAGAACAGCCACGCGACATCGTCGGGCGCGCGCGGGGCGACGAAAATCGCATCCGCCGCCAGCAACTGCTCGTAGTCGGCGCCGCCGATGACGATCATCCGCTCGAGCGACGTGGGCGCGAACAGTGCGATCTCGGCATCGAGGCCCGCGGAGACGAAGCACGCGCGCGCACCGGAATGATCGAGGATATAGCCGGTCTCGGCGCCGTGCAGCTTGGCATTGACCGGCACGGCGGCGAGGCCGGCATGCCAAATCCCGTAGAGCGCCTCGAGGTAGGCGACGCAATTCTTGGCCACGATCGCGACGCGGTCGCCGGCGTTGAGCCTGCAGCGCGTGCGCAGCGCTCCGGCAAGTCGCGCGGCGCGTGCGGCGAATACGCCATAATCGAGCACCGCTCGCTCGCCGAGCGCGGCGGCCGGACTGGACGGATGGCTTTTCCCCGCGCGCTCGAGCCACAGTGCGATGTTCATGGGACGCATCGACGCCTTTGCCGCGAGCGCGATCTTAGCCGACAGCCGG
>JBAUOM010000613.1:0-7103 GCA_049579765.1 Xanthobacteraceae bacterium | reverse complement strand
CGCCGCCGGCGCTTGAATCGAAGAAGATCTCGAGCGTGGCGTCGATGGCGGTGGTGACCACCGCTTCTTCGTCCTCGGCCCACGTGGTGATCGGCACGCCAACCACCGGCACCAGCGCCTCGCCGCGCCAATCGGACAGGCCACGGGCGAGCGTGCGGCCGTTGCTGCGCACGCGCAGAAGTGCGCCGCCGAGTGCGTCGCCGCTCTCTTGTTCCCTAAGCGACACGCGCAGCGGCACCCAGTTGGCGCCGAGCGATGCCGACGGCGAGCGGTAGAGCTCGACGTCGACCGGATCGAACAGCGACTGCGGCGTGCCGGCGTTGGCTGGCTGGGGATCGCGCGGCAAGTGGATCTCGGCGGTACGGGCGAGATAGAAGCCCGACGGGTCGCGCAGCGTGACGGTGAGCGTCACACTGCCGACCGGCGGCGCTGCCGGCGGCGCCGCGAAGGCGTTGCTGTGGCTGGCGAGCAGAGTATGACGATTGACCACGTAGAGGCCGCTGCGATTGCGGATAATCTGCGCCTCGGCCGGCGCCGTGACCTCGAGCGGCGATGCCACCGGCGTGCCGGTGGCCGCGTCGATGCAGCGCCAGGCGCCGAGCGCGCGCCATTCGACCCGTTCGATCTCGCGGAAGGCGCGCATCACGGAACCGCCTCGGCCCCGAAGGCAAGCTGCCGCGCCACCACGCGGCGCGACTCGATCGGCTGGTCCGGATCTAGCCGCACCAGCCGCGCTATGTAGGTCGACGACAGCCGGTAAGACGCTTCGAACCCGTCCCACACGCGCATCATGTCCTCGGTGGTGAGCTCGGCCGGCACGATCTGGATCACCTCGTCCGGCGCCCAGCCGGCCTCCGGCGAGAGGGCCGAGGCATCGAGCATCGGGTGCTCGTGCAACTGGCGCAGCGTCCACGCAAAGGTCAGCTGTTCGTCGAGGGAGGTCGCGCCCCAGGCGGTAACCATGTAATGCAGATCGAGCGACAGAGGTGCGGGTCCATCCGCCGCCCGGTTGGGCGCGCGCGTCTGGCGCGCATGTTCGTCCACCGTCACCCGGTACAGCAGCAACGTGATGCGGGTCGTCGCCTCCTCGGTACTGCTGGCAAGCTGCGCGAACGACATGAGGTCGAACGAGCAGGTCGGCATCGTGATCCCTGCGACTTGCTGCGGATAGCTGTTGCGCAGGTAGCTCACGATCGAGTTGCCGACCGAGTGGATCGCAAGGACGTTGGCCATCGGGGCACCGGATCGATCTGCCGGGCGGGATCACTGGTGCCCCGCGGGCGGAGTATCAATGCGGCGCTCGACGCAAAGGCAGTGATCGCTGTTCATCACCCTCTCCCTTGTGGAATTGAACTGCCCCCCTGACCCGCCTCGTCGCCACTGGGATCGAGTCCCTCCTCACGTCCGCCGAGGGGGCGTGCAGCCGCCAGTACGCGAAGGATCTCTCCGGCGGAGACGTCGTCGAGCTGGGTGGCCTCGGCCCGCAGCGAGTGCACGCAAGCCGACGTCCCGTCAGTCGCCAGGGCAATAATCGAAATGCGTGTTGCCTGCGCAAGCCTCGGGGCGATCTCGTCCAGACTGGCAGGATCGCGCCGGGTCACGACAACCGCGTTGGCGCCGGCGGCGGTGGCAGCGGCAATCACATCCTGCTCATGCGCCGCGCCGCGGACAATGCGAATATCAGGATGAGGCTGCAGCACGCTCGCTATCATGTCCTCGAGCATCCGAGGCAGATCGGCAAGCAACACGGTGGTGAGGGGCAAGTCGGTTGCTCCTGCCCGGACATCAGGCGCGCATAGTATCGGCAGGAGAAGCGACGTTGCGCCATGGATCGGAAGGGGAATGCGGTTTCCTGGACCTTCAGAGAAAACACCCGGTTCGCACGGGCAGGACCGTCCGTCTCATGAGGCGCTCGCAAGGCCTGGGCGCCAAAGTGACTTAGGGACTATGCCCCATAGATCGATGGATCTAGATCCGCAGCCGTGACGCAGTTTTCCCGCGCTGCGGGTTTGAGAACCGCAGAAGACGATTCCGATGCTCGTCTACTCGGGATTGCTAATGTAAGCCCCCCGGCGCGGCAGGGGCTTGGGGGCGGTGCCTTGTTCTCAGTTCAGTACTAGAATCCGCGGCAGCTTCGCAGCCGCGCGACGGCTTGAGCGCGGCGGCTCACCTGTAGCTTCTGCAGGATGTTGTGCATGTGGTTCTTCACCGTGGCGCAACTGATCGCAAGATTCCGCGCGATCTCCTTGTTGGAGCGGCCTTCCTCCGCCAGCGCCAGAATCTCATTCTCCCGCGCTGTGAGCGGGGGTAGCGAGGCAGTTGGACTGGGCTCGCGCAAGAAGTCGGCGAGACGATGAAACATGGCGGCCGCGATATGCGGCGCGCAGTGCATGCGCCCATCCATCGAGTCGACCAATGCGCGCAGCAGCTCCTCGGCGCTGCTTTCGCGCGGGACGTAACTGGAAAAGCCCGCCGCTGCGCAGGCGAAGACGTCGGTATCGATCTCGTCCAGCGCGAAGGCCACAAGTTTGGCTTCGGGGCAGGCACCGCGCAGCAGCCGCGCTGCCCAAACGGCGTCGGTCTGGCCGAGATCGACTAGCATGACGTCTGGTTCTGCCGCGGCGATCCGGGCAATGCCTTGCGCATCCAGGCTGACCGCATCTACCATGGAGATACCCTCTCGGCCGTGCAAACTAGCTCTCAGGCCCTCCCGCACCAGCCGAACCGGGCTCGCAATGACAAGCCGGATGCGCGCGGCAGCAGGCGGATAGGAATCGGGATGCAATGGTGCGGCGATGTCGGTCCACTGCGGCCGACGTGATGCGCCTAATCCGGCCCTCTGTACCATCGGTCCCCCACAAGGCGGCGAAATCTGCAACTGAATTCCGGCAGCGACTGAACGATCTCCTGAACGTAACCTCGACCGCGCGCGACGCGGCATTTCGAACGGGATGCGACTTCAGTCGCGCGAAGTATGTCGTCGCTCATCGGCAAGTGAGCGTGAGCTAGCTCACATCGTGGCGAGATGTGAACGTGGCCCACGGATCTTACTCCATGGCTGAAAGCAACCCGCCCAGGATGATTACCTCCAATACTACACGGTCTGGCTCCTGGGTTGCCCCACCATTTTCTGGAAGATGGGCGGCCGCATGGGCATACCTCAAAACCGAGACAAAAACTGCGCAATATCAATGGTAAATGGGCGGACACCCTTCCGCAGATGCCTTGAAATCGTTGGCGCGTGGAGGTAACGGGCGGTACGAGCTTCACCGACGCCGCCGAAGCCGCGACGGTTGTTGCCTTCGCGTCAGAATCCGCTCCGGCGACGGTCGGGCTCGCGGCAGTCTTCGTGGGCGTGGCAAGACTGAGCGTTCGGGTCGATCCGGCGGGTCGGGGGCAGCCTGCCTCTCCGGCTGAAGATCAGGATTATGCGCAGGCTGCTGGTACGTGACTTCGTATGGCGGATATGATCGCGTCGCATCTCGTGCTGTCAGTCATCATGAATACGCCGAGTGCAGGATAAAGTTCATCCCACCGGAAAGTTCAGCGGATTCGAGAAAAACCGACTACTCGATCGTCCCCGCCAATGATGTGCCGGTCGATCCAAATCGACACCTTCTATTTCGCGGCATTGCGCCCCGTCGAAGCAGGCGGGAGCCATCCCCGACGCGATCGCTCGACGCGCTGTGCAACGCCCGGTATCGAACCGGACGAGATGCAATAACTCGGCCAAAAAATGGGGCAAGGCGAAGAGCCGCCCTCACCAGGAGCAGGTCTCCGATGTCGTGCGGCGATGCAGCGCTTGGAGCAGCGGCGTCGACCGTCATAGGATGATGCACGATGGGCACACCACGAGCGCTGAACCGCGGAGCGCATCCGCGCGGGAACGCAACCGGCCGATCGAAGCGGGAGGAATCGTCATAATGAAATTGTTCACCCGGGCTGCAACGCTGCTCGTTCTCGTCACGCCATTCACCGCCACGGCGCAGGACTGGCCGACCAAGCAGCCGATCAAGGTGGTCGTGCCGTTTTCCGCCGGCAGCGCCACCGACATCACCGCCCGCACGGTGTTCGACCAGGTCGGCAGGCAGATCGGGCAGACGATCGTGGTCGAAAATCGCGGCGGCGCCGGCACCACGCTCGGCTCGGGGCTGGTGGCGAAGTCCGAGCCGGACGGCTACACGCTGCTCGTGAACTCGACCTCGCACGCCGTGGTGGCCTCCACCTATGCCAAGCTGCCCTACGACGTGGAAAAGGATTTCGCGCCGATCACGGCGCTCGCCAGCATTCCGTTCGTGATCGCGACCGCGCCGAAATATAAGACGCTCGAGGACCTGGTGGCGGCCGGCAAGAAGTCCGGAAGCAACATTCTCTACGGCACCGCCGGTGCCGGCAGCTCCGGACAACTCTTCATGGAGCGCGTGCGCCTCGCCGCCGGATTTCCCGCGACCCACGTGCCGTTCCGTGGCACGCCCGAGGGCATGAACGAGCTCGTCGCCGGCCGGCTCGACATCTATCCGGCGCCCGCGCTCAACGCCATCCCGCTCGTCAAGGACGGCAAGATCAGCGTGCTCGCGATCAGCGCGCCCAAGCGGCTGTCGCTCCTGCCGGATGTGCCGACGCTCGCGGAAGCCGGCCTCGCCGACGCTCTGTACAATTTCTGGATCGGAGCGTTCGCGCCGCCGGGGACCCCGCAGCCGATCGTCGATCGGCTGAACCGCGAGGTGGTCGCCGCGCTGAAGGTCAAGGCGGTCGCCGACAAGATCGTCGCGCTCGGCGGCGAGCCCGACCCGATGACGACCGCGCAGTTCGCGGCGTTCGTGCGCAAGGAGATCGCGCTCAACGCCGAGATCGTCAAGGCGTCGGGCTACAAGCCGCAGTAGCTGCGGGTTCCGGTCGTCCCTCGGAGTTAATTCCCCAGAGCTAAAGGCATTTCCCAGTCGAATTGACCCATGTCGGTCGGCATTGGCGGGCTTGTCATCGTCCGCGAAGGGCGAAGGCGGACGATCGCACAGGGCACAAAGCAGGGTTTCGAAGAAAATCGAGCCATCTCAACGCTCGCAGATGGCCAGCCTTGCGCCGGACGAAATCGGCGGTGAGTTCCCGATCCGTCAGGGGAGGTGACTCACGGGGTGAAAACCGGCATCCTCGGGCAGCCGTTCCCGAAGAGCGGTGGCGTTCGAGCGAGCGCGCTCGTGCCGACGGATGGCGGCCGCAAGACGAAGGGGAAGTCTCATGAAAAAACGCATCGCGCTAGTGGGAATCGTGCTGCTGAATTTCGCATCGTTCGGAAGCGGCGCTTTCGCCCAAAGCAGTCAGACCGTCACCCCCGTGCCCATCACGCCGCCAACTCTGCAGACGACAACTCTCACGTGTCAGATCAGTTGCGACACCTTGGCAATGAACTGCATGAACAGCTGCGTTCCGGTGACGGGATCGACCGCGGCCGCGGCGGGGAGCAACCCGTCCTGCAATCTCAGTTGCTCCACCCAGCAGCTCGTTTGCAAACAGCGGTGCTGACGGGCGACCTCGTTCGCGCAATTGCGTAGATCGCTGGATTTCCAGAGAGGTTGAGCGGATTTCTGGGTGGGCGGACACCGTTCCCGCCGGAATATTCGAGCGCGGTTTTCTAGATCGGGATGACTTTTCTTCGAATCGTCATCCCGATCCAGCTTCTTGTCTGAGCATGATCTTTGCCGAAAACCGCTGCACACTTTTCGGGATCATACTTTAGCTTCCAGCGTTCGCCGCGCCGTACCGGATGGAATCGGGCCGCCGCCACAGGTCCGGGGAGATCGATGCGTCGGGCGCCTGGCCGATGCGCTCGTCGCATGCGTCACGGCTGGGATACGGCCCGGCAGCGACGGCGCCGTCGTTGTCGATCGCGTACCAACCGACCTTCAGGCCGCGCAGGCTGGATTGCCGTTCGCCCACGAACAGCGGAAACAGCCGCGAAAAACGAAAACCGGCGGCGGAAGGCGCGGCGAGCGCAAGTGCTTCCGGGGTATCGCAGCAGGTTGTCATGGCTCGGCTCCAAGGACTTTCTGGAGGAAGCTGGCGGTGTTGATCCACGGAGGAAAGGCTACGCCGCCCGCGGGGCCGCCGATGTGCCGACCATCACACAATCGACGATCGCGCCGGGAGGCCCCTGCGGGCAAAGCCCGAATCCGCGCCGCCGCCGGGCACGTCGTCCAGATGCGACGGCAGGCATTCCGTTCCCCGGCAGGCGGAGCTCGCCGCATCGGCCGGGTCGGGCTTCTGCCGGCCCCACCGATCCTCCTGCGCCTTCGTGCCGCGTCTGGATCGGGCGGCTCCGCGTTGTGTCGGTTTGCGAATAATTCAACAATGAAATGAAGGGGCCACCCTGAAAATCCCGGGAGGACAAGGATGGTGAACGCGTCGAGCATGGTCGGATCGTCAGCGCGGATCGTCGTGGGCGCCGCGACACTGGCGCTGTGCGCCCTGCTGTTCCACCCGGCGCCGGTCCGGGCCGAGACCATCAACTTGCGCATGCACACACACGTGCCGCCGGTGTCGAGCTCGTACAAGAACCTGACCTGGTGGAAGACCAAGGTGGAGAAGGAGTCCGGCGGCAGGCTCCAGATCACGCTGTTCGGATCGAACCAGCTGGGCGGCAAGGCCGAGGATATCTACGAGCAGGTGAAGGACGGCGTGGTCGACATCGGATGGACGCTCCCGGGCTACAAGGCGGGACTGTTCCCGGTCACCTCGGCGTTCGAGCTGCCGTTCATCGGCGACATCGCCAGCGTCAACTCCCCGGCGCTCGACGCGTTCGTGCGCCAGTACGGCCAGAAGGAATGGGGCGACGTGCATTTGATCGTGGCGCATTCCGCCGGAGTGTCCGTGTTCCACATGAAGACGCGCAAGATCGAAAAACTCGAAGATTTCAAGGGACTGAAAATCCGCACCCCGTCGCGCATTTCGAGCGCGGCGCTGGCCGCGCTCGGGGCCACGCCGGTTCCGATCCCGGGATTGAAGATCACGGAAGCGCTGATGCACGACGTGGTGGACGGCGCCGTGACCCCGTGGGCGATCGCGCGCGCGATCCGCACCATCGACGTCGCCAAATACCACACCGAAAA
>JBAUOM010000612.1:0-1934 GCA_049579765.1 Xanthobacteraceae bacterium | reverse complement strand
CCGCCGGCAGGGACGCGATCGCCGCCAAGGTGCTCGCCTTCCGGCGCGGGCTCGATCTCGACAACATGCAGCTGTTCGATCTCGGCCTTGCGCACGAGCTCTACACTCTGCTGCTCGATCCGCTCGATCCGCTCATCAGGAACAAGGGCCATCTGCTGGTGGTCCCCTCGGGCGCACTGACGGCGTTGCCGTTCCATCTGCTGGTGACGGAGAAGCCGGCGGCAGCGGCCGCGGCGGGTGGCAGCCGCCCGTCGGCGGAGGGCGCCGGGCGCTACCGCGACGCCGCCTGGTTGATCAAGCGGCAAGCCGTCAGCGTTCTGCCCTCGGTGTCGAGCCTGCAGGCGTTGCGGTCGCCGGCGGCGACGAAAGAGGGTGGGAAGCCGATGATCGGATACGGCGATCCGGTGTTCGACCCGCGTCCCGCGCCGGGGGGCGAGCGCCGGAGCGCGCAGTCGAGGGGCAAACCGCGGGCATACAGCGATTACTGGCGCGGCGCCGGTCTCGACCGCAACATGCTGATGCAGGCGCTGCCCCCGCTCCCCGACACCGCCGATGAGCTCAAGGCGATCGGGCGGGCGCTGGGCGTGCCCGCGACCGATATCCACCTCGGTCGCGAGGCCACCGTGACGGCGGTCAAGCACGCGCCGCTGGCCGACTATCGCATCGTCTACTTCGCCACCCATGGGCTGGTGGCCGGCGACGTCAAGGGCGTGGCGGAGCCGTCGCTCGCGCTCTCGGTGCCGGCCAAGCCGAGCGACGACGACGACGGCCTGCTCAAAGCCAGCGAGGTGGCGCAGCTCAAGCTCAATGCCGACTGGGTCGTGCTCTCGGCCTGCAACACCGTCGCCGGCGACAAGCCCGGGGCGGAAGCGCTCTCGGGCCTCGCACGCGCGTTCTTCTATGCCGGTGCCCGTGCGCTACTGGTGTCGCATTGGGCGGTCGCGTCGGACGCGGCGACGCGGCTGACGACATCGGCCTTTGCCACCCTCGCGGCCGATCCGACGCTCGGGCGCGCCGAAGCGATGCGGCGCGCCATGCTGAGCTTGCTCGATGACAAATCGTCGTTCGAGAACGCCTATCCGGCGGTCTGGGGTCCGTTCGCGGTGGTCGGTGAAGGCAGTCGGCGATGACGGGGGTGCCCCATCATCGCCGACCGCATGAGCGCAGTTGCGTCTGTGGTCAGAGGTCGAAGGCCAGACCGACGCGGAACGTGTGGAACGATTCCTTCAGATTGATGCTCACGCTGCTCGACGGCGAAGACGTGCAGCTCGAGGCAGGGGAGCTGGAACCGGTGCAGCGGGTGGCGACACCGAAGGTCTTGGTGTAGTCGCCGAAATCCGTGTAGCGGTACTCGGCCCTCCACTTCCAGCCGGGGAACAGCTCGGCTTCGTAGCCGGCGCCGACCGTGCTGCCAACCCGGGTGTCGTTCCAGGTAAAGGCGCTCGTTGCCGTCGCGACCGACGACGAGGAGGACGCGCAGTTGGAAGGCGACGGTGACGGGGAGGCGGAGACCGAGCAGAAGTACAGGTTCCCGGTGTATGCGAACGAGCCGCTGATTTCGCCAAACGCGACGCCGCCGGTGACGTACACCAGGCTCCAGGGCGTAACGAGCATACCCACGCGGGCGCGGATGGAGGAATCCGACTTCTGCTTGACCGAGCCGGAGAACTGGTCGCTGCGCAAGTAGTTGCTGGAGAAGACGCTTCCACCGCTGGGGGTGGAAACGGAAATCGACGTCGCAGACGACTGGTTCAGAGCGGTCTCGCTGTTCTTGTAGGACCAATCGCCTTCAAGACCGACGACCCAATTCCCGAGCTGCACGCGGTAGCCCACGAACGGGCCGATGGTATAGACCGCCTTACTTTGGCTGAAGGAGAACGGCGTCTCCAGGCAGTTGCTGCCGAAGGTGCTGCCGAACGGGCAGACATAGGAAC
>JBAUOM010000611.1:0-6957 GCA_049579765.1 Xanthobacteraceae bacterium | reverse complement strand
CGTCGAGGCGGGCGACCGAGGCCGGGGCGCTGTCGCGCCGCGGCGGCGCGTCGTGTCCTCCCCGGCGGGAACCTTGACCGCTCCTACGGTGGTCGTCCCGCTCGCTGCGCTCGGGGGCGGGCGGGCGCGGCGCTTCGCCCATCCAGGGAATGCTCTGCCCGATCAGCTTTTCGATCGCCGCGACGTTCTTGTGGTCGGCGGGCGCCACCACGCTGACGGCGGTCCCGCTCCTGCCGGCGCGGCCGGTACGGCCGATGCGGTGAACGTAATCGTCGGGGTGGTGCGGGACGTCGAAATTGAAGATGTGGCTGACGGCGGGAATGTCGAGCCCGCGTGCGGCGACGTCGGAGGCGACCAGCAACGTCACCTCGTTCTTGCGGAACTGATCGAGCGCGGCCGTGCGCGACGACTGGTCCATGTCGCCGTGCAGCGCGATCGCGGAAAAGCCGTGGCGCACCAGCGAGCGGTGCAGCGCCGCGACCTCGCGCTTGCGGTTGCAGAAGATGATGGCATTGGTCAGGCCTTCCGCCGAGCGGATCAGGCGGCGCAGCGTATCGCGCTTGTCGTGCGGCTCGCGGCCGGTCTTGACCAGCCATTGCGTGGTGGTGGCGACCGTGGTCGCGGGGCGCGAGACTTCCACCTTCACCGGATTGTGCAGGAACTGCTCGGTGATGCGCCGGATCTCCGGCGGCATGGTGGCGGTGAAGAACAGCGTCTGGCGCGTGAACGGCACCAGCTTGCAGATGCGCTCGATATCGGGAATGAAGCCCATGTCGAGCATGCGGTCGGCTTCGTCGATGACGAGGAGCTCGACCCCGGTGAGCAGGAGCCGCCCGCGCTCGAAATGGTCGAGCAGGCGGCCCGGAGTTGCAATCAGGACGTCGACGCCGCGGGTGAGCTTGGTATCCTGATCGTCGAACGATACTCCGCCGATCACCAGCGCGACGTTGAGCTTCTGACCGACGCCGTATCTCTCGAAGCTCTCCTGAACCTGCGCGGCCAGCTCGCGCGTCGGCTCGAGGATGAGCGTGCGCGGCATTCTTGCCCGCGCGCGGCCGTGCTCGAGAATGGTGAGCATCGGCAACGTGAAGGCCGCGGTCTTGCCGGTGCCGGTCTGGGCGATGCCGAGCACGTCGCGCCGCGCCAGCACGTGCGGTATGGCTTGCTCTTGGATCGGTGTGGGGGTGGTGTAGCCGGCCGCTTGCACCGCGGCGAGAACTTTGTCGGACAAGCCGAGCTGGGAAAACGACATGAAACCTCAAACCTCGAATCAGGTGACCGTCCGGAGCCTAGCCGCGCCGGATGACGGAACAACGACTAAAGTTGCGCGGAGGCGGACGGTGAACTGTCAGCGTTCTACCGTTGCCGCGGAACATAGTGGCTCGCAGCCCAAAGTCAATCCTGCTGCACTGCAATAAGTCGCCACCAAGGCTTAATTTTTTCGGCCCGAACGGGCGAAGATGAGGCATCCGATGCCGGACCCGGTTCCCGTCGTTCTCGTCCCCGGACTGAACTGCTCCGCGCGGCTCTACGCCGACCAGATCCCCGCGTTGTGGCCATTGGGCCCGGTTACGGTCGCCGACCATACCCGCGACGACAACATGGACGCGATCGCCGCGCGCATTCTCGCCGCCGCGCCGCCGCGTTTTGCGCTCGCGGGGCTCTCCATGGGCGGCTACATCGCCTTGACAATGCTGCATCAGGCGCCTGAGCGCGTGTGCAAGCTCGCGCTGCTCGACACCTCGGCGCGGCCGGAGACGCCGGAGCAGACCGAGCGGCGCAAACCCCAGATCGCGCTCGCCCAAGCGGGACGCTTTGCCGAAGTCCCGGCGCTGCAGTTTGAGATCTTCGTCCACCGCAGCCGCTATGACGACGAGGAGCTCAGAGCGCGCGTGCGCGCCATGGCGGAGGAGACGGGCGCCGAGGCGTTCCTGCGCCAGCAGAAGGCGCTCATGACGCGCGCCGATGCGCGGCCGCTGCTGGCGCAGATCCGCTGCCCCACGCTCGTGCTGGTCGGCGACGGCGACGCGCTCACGCCGCCGACATTGGCCGAGGAACTCGCGGCCGGCATCGCCGGCTCCCGGCTCGTCGTCGTCCCCGATTGCGGCCACCTCTCGACCATGGAACGGCCCGCGGCGGTGAATGCGGCGCTCGCCGCATGGATGACGGAACGATGAAGGACGACGAACCACGAAGGAGTGCCGGCCGCAGCGCGCGGTGCTATAGAGCAACATGGCATCGGTCCTCGATCTCATCGGCGAGACGCCCCTCATCGAGGTGACGCGCATCGAGCGCGGTCCCTGCCGGCTGTTTCTCAAGCTCGAAAGCGCCAACCCCTCCGGCTCGCTCAAGGACCGGCCGGCGCGCACCATGATCGAGGCGGCGGAGGCGGACGGCCGGCTCGCGTCCGGCGGCACCATCGTCGAGGCCACCGCCGGCAATACCGGCCTCGGCCTCGCGCTGGTCGGCGGCCGCAAGGGCTACCGCACGCTGCTCGTCGTTCCCGACAAGATGGCGCGGGAAAAGGTGCTGCACGCCAAGGCGATGGGCGCCGAGGTCGTGATCACGCGCTCGGACGTCGGCAAGGGTCATCCTGACTACTTTCAGGACCTCGCCGAGGCGATCGCACGACGCACGCCCGGCGCCTTCTACGTCAATCAGTTCGCCAATCCGGCCAACCCGCGCGCGCACGAGGAAACGACCGGCCCGGAAATCCTCCGCCAGATGGATGGCGACGTCGATGCCGTGGTGGTCGGCGTCGGCTCCGGCGGGATGCTGACCGGGATCGGCCGCTTCATGCGGCGGGCCTCGCCCAAGACCGCGATGATCCTCGCCGACCCCGAAGGTTCCGTGCTCGCGGCCTATGTCGAGACCGGCCGCATGGTCGCGGCCGGGAGCTGGGCGGTCGAGGGCATCGGCGAGGATTTCATCCCGCCGGTCGCCGATCTCGGCCTCGTCTCCCAGGCCTTTTCGATCCCGGACCGCGAGAGCTTCGCCACCGCGCGCGAGCTCCTGCGCGCAGAGGGCGTTCTCGGCGGCTCCTCCTCGGGGGCGCTGCTCGCCGCGGCGCTGCGCTATTGCCGCGCGCAGTCCGCGCCGAAGCGCGTGGTCAGCCTGGTGTGCGACTCCGGCGCCAAGTACCTTTCCAAGGTGTTCAACCCCACCTTCCTGGCGCAGGAAGGCTGGACCGACACCCATCGTCACGGCACCGTGCGCGACGTGGTCGTGAGCCGCTACAGCGAGGGCACTGCCATCGTGGTGCGGCCGCAGGACAATCTGCGCACGGTGTTCGCGCGCATGCGCTCGGCCGATGTCTCGCAGCTGCCGGTCATGGACGAGCGCGGGCACGTGCTCGGCCTGGTCGACGAGAGCGACATGCTGGCCGCACTGCTCACGGAGCCGGGCGATCCGAACAAGGCGTTTGCGCGTCCGGTGGAAGAGGTGATGGTGACGCGGCTCGAAACGATCTCGGCCGACGCGCCGATCGCCGATCTCGTGCCGCTGTTCCGCAAGGACTATATCGCCATCGTGATGGACGGCGACCGCTTCCTGGGGGTGGCGACGCGCCTCGACCTGATCAACTATTTCCGCATCGCGGTCTGATGTCTTGCGTGTCCCGGGCGCTCACATGCGCACAAGTCGGGCAAGCCCGACTTGTGCGGACCGTTCCGTGGCGGTCCCGGATCAGCAGTGCACCGCTTCGCGCGGTCGCTCGTACCGAGTACCGCCGCTCATGTGTGTGCCCCGCGCTCGCGCTGCACCGCATCCGGGACACGCCGGTTGAGGGAATCCATCCATGACCAAGTCGAACCAGCTCGGCTTCGCGACGCGCTGCGTGCACGCGGGGCAGGAACCAGATCCGACCACCGGCGCCGTCATGATGCCGATCTACACCACGTCCACCTACGTGCAGCAGAGCCCGGGCGTGCACAAGGGCTTCGACTATGCCCGCACCAAGAACCCGACGCGCATGGCGTTCGAGCGCTGCATCGCCGACCTCGAAGGCGGCAGCGCGGCGTTTGCCTTCGCCTCCGGGCTCGCCGCCATCTCGACCTCGCTCGAATGCCTCGACCACGGCGCGCACGTGATCGCCGTCGATGACCTCTACGGCGGCACGCGCCGCCTGTTCGAGCGCGTCCGCAAGCGCTCGATGGGGCTCGAGGTGAGCTATCTCGACCTCACCGACGCCGACGCGCTCGACGCCGCGATTCGCCCGAACACGCGCCTGATCTGGATCGAGACGCCCACCAATCCGCTGCTCAAGCTCGTCGACCTCGAGCGCGTCGCGGCGACCGCGAAAAAGCGCGGCATCTGGGCCGCCGCCGACAACACCTTCGCCAGCCCCTACGTCCAGCGTCCGCTCGAATACGGCTTCGATCTCGTCGTGCATTCGACCACGAAGTATCTCAACGGCCATTCCGACATGGTCGGCGGGGTGGCGGTCGCCGGCGGCAACACCGAGCTCGGCGACCGCCTCAAATTCCTGCAGAACGCCGTCGGCGCCATCCAGGGTCCGTTCGACTCGTTTCTCGCGCTGCGCGGCCTCAAAACGCTGTCTTTGCGCATGGAGCGCCATTGCGCCTCGGCGCTGAAGATCGCGGCCTGGCTCGAGCGCCATCCCAAGGTGCACCGGGTGTTCTATCCCGGGCTCGCGAGCCACCCCCAGCATGCGCTCGCCGAAAAGCAGATGCGCGCCTTCGGCGGCATGATCTCGGCCGAGCTCGCCGGCACGCTCGACGACGCGCGCCGCTTCCTCGAGCGCTGCCGGCTGTTCGCGCTGGCCGAAAGCCTCGGCGGGGTGGAGAGCCTGATCGAACATCCCGCGCTGATGACCCACGGCTCGGTGCCCGCCGAGGTACGCGCCAGCCTCGGCATCGGCGACACCCTGGTGCGGCTCTCCGTGGGCATCGAGGACGCGGATGATCTCATCGCCGATCTCGGTGCGGCGCTGGGATAGCGCAGATCGCGTGCAAGCTTGAGCGCGTCCGCGCGCCTCCATGACGCGCGCCATGGCGGAACGTGAGGCGGTTCTGCACGGCACGAAGCCGGATTGCGCTGCGCTCCGTCCGCGCTGCCGTTCAGCCCGAAAAGTGCAAGGCAATCCCAAGGCCGTCTCTTCTCGCCTCGCCGATTGCGATATCAATCATCACGAGGGAGGAAACCAAGGAGAGCGGCATGCGCACGCAAGTCGGTATCGTCGGCGCCGGGCCCGCCGGGCTGATGCTGTCGCATCTCCTCCACCTCGAGGGCATCTCCTCCATCATCCTGGAGAACCGCAGCCGCGACTACATCGAGAGCCGGATCCGCGCCGGTCTGCTCGAGCAATGGGCGAGCGACCTCCTCGCCGATACCGGCGTGGGCGAGCGCATGCAGCGCGAGGGCATGTTCCACAACGGCGTTCATTTCGCTTTCGGCGGTGCCTTGCACTACATCAATTTCCGCGAGCTCGTCGGCAAGGGCGTCACCATCTACGGCCAGCAGGAGGTGGTGAAGGACCTGGTCGCGCGGCGGCTGGCCGACGGCGGCGAGATCCTGTTCGAGGTCGGCGATGTCAGCGTCCACGACCTCACCGGCGGCGCGCCGAAAATCCGCTTCCGGCACGGCGCTAAGGAGCAGGAGCTCGGCTGCGACTTCATCGGCGGCTGCGACGGTTTTCACGGCATCTGCCGCCCGAGCATTCCGGCGAGCGCGCTCACCCTCTATGATCGCGAATATCCCTTCGGCTGGGTCGGAATTCTGTCCGAGTCCCCGCCGCCCGAGGACGAGCTGATCTATGCCTACAACGACCGCGGCTTCGCGCTCTACACCATGCGCTCGCCCACCCTGGCGCGGCTCTATCTGCAATGCCCTCCGGACGAGGACATCGAGAGCTGGCCGGACGCGCGCATCTGGCAGGAGCTGCATGCCCGCCTGGGCGGGACGCGGGAGCTGGCCGAGGGCGTCATGCTGCAGAAGGGCATCACCGCCATGCGCAGCTTCGTGGCCGAGCCCATGCAGCATGGCCGGCTCTTCCTCGCCGGCGACTCCGCGCACATCCAGCCGCCCACCGGCGCCAAGGGCATGAACCTCGCGCTCGCCGACGTCATGGTGCTCGCGCGCGCCGTCGTCGCGTTCTACCGCAGCGGCCGCAGCGACCTGCTCGAACGCTACTCCGCGACCTGCCTGCGGCGGGTGTGGAAGGCGCAGCGCTTCTCGTGGTGGATGACCCAGCTGTTCCATCTCGACCCCGTCCACAATGCCTTCGATCGCAAGCGCCAGCTCGCCGAGCTCGACTATGTGACCGGCTCCGAGGCCGCCGGCCGCTCGCTGGCCGAGAACTATGTCGGCCTCCCGGTCGAGACTTGAGCGGGGGCAGGGCGGATGCAGGTGCTGGTCGTCGGCGCGGGTGTGGTCGGGCTCGCGGTCGCGCGCGCTGCCGCCTTCGCCGGGCACGACGTAGTCGTCGCCGAAGCGACCTCCGCCATCGGCAGCGGCGTGTCCTCGCGCAACAGCGAGGTCATCCATGCCGGCCTCTACTATCCGACCGGATCGTGCCGTGCCCGTCACTGCACGCGCGGGCGGCGCATGCTCTACGAGTTCTGCGCCTCGCACGGGGTGCCGCACCGCAAGTGCGGCAAGCTCGTGGTCGCCACCGACGAGCGCGAGCGCGAGCGGCTCGCGGCGGTGCACCAGCAGGCGCAGGCGAACGGCGTCGAGGGCGTCGAGATCATCGACGGCACCGCCGCCAAGCGCCTCGAGCCGGAGCTCGCCTGCGTCGCGGCGATGCACTCGCCGGAAACCGGCATCATCGACAGCCACCACTTCATGCTGGCGCTGCGCGGCGACCTCGAGGACCGCGGCGCCATGGTTGCGTTCGCAAGTCCGATCGAGCGCCTGAAGCCGTCGCGCGGCGGCTGGGACGCCGCCGTCGGCGACGCCGGCGAGCCGCAGTGGCTGACTTTCGACGCGGTCGTCAAC
>JBAUOM010000610.1:0-1590 GCA_049579765.1 Xanthobacteraceae bacterium | reverse complement strand
GGAATCCCGCCCCCGCCAACATCTGCCAAAGTAGTGCTAGCGCATGTTCCGCCGAGAGCCTGCCCCGGACTTGATCCGGGGCGGGCGCTGGCTCGCGGTCGGCAATGTGCGCCCGGCGGTCGGCGCGGGCGCGTGTGTCGTTATTTTGCGCAAGGGCGGCAATTTGCGGCGGCGGGCAGAGGTGATATGAGCAAAGCCGATGCCGAGCTTCACCCTCCACGATCTCGAAAAGCGCGTGCACGAGCGCGCGCAGGCGAGCCCTGACGCCTCCTACACGCGCAAGCTGCTCGACCGCGGGGTGGCGCAGTGTGCCAAGAAGCTCGGCGAGGAGGCGATCGAGACCGTGCTCGCCGCGCTCGAGGACGATCGCGACGCGCTGATCGCGGAGGCCGCCGACCTCATCTATCACCTGCTGGTGGTGCTCAAGGCGCGCGGCGTTTCGTTGGCGGAGGTGGAAGCCAAGCTCGCCGAGCGCGCGCGGCAGTCGGGCCTCGAGGAAAAGGCCTCGCGCCCGCGCGGCTGAGCGAGGATAGCCGATGGAGCAACGCACCGAGGACGGCCTCTCGCCCTACCGCGTGTTCTCGCGGGCCGAATGGGCGGCCAAGCGCAACGACACCCCGATGACCTTGACGTCGGACGAGGTGACGCGGCTGCGCTCGCTGCACGATCGGCTCGACATCACCGAGGTCGAGGAGATCTACCTGCCGCTGTCGCGGCTGCTCTCGTTCTACGTGGCGGCGGCCCAGCGTCTGTTCCGGGCGCAGCAGAGCTTCCTCGGCACCGAGGACGCCAAGATGCCCTATATCATCGGGGTCGCGGGCTCGGTGGCGGTCGGCAAATCGACGACCGCGCGCGTGCTGCAGGCGCTGCTGGCGCGCTGGCCGAACGTGCCCAAGGTCGATCTCGTCACCACCGACGGCTTTCTCTACCCCAACGCGATCCTCGCGCGCGAAGGCCTGATGGAGAAGAAGGGCTTTCCCGAAAGCTACGACCTGCCGGCGCTGCTGCGCTTCCTCTCCGACATCAAGGCCGGCCGGCGGCCGGTACGCGCGCCGGTCTATTCCCACCTGATCTACGACGTGGTTCCCAATCAATGGGTCGAGATCGATCGGCCGGAGATCCTCATCGTCGAAGGCCTCAACGTGCTGCAGACCGGCGCCCCGCCGAAGGACGGCAAGGCGATCCCCTACGTGTCGGACTTCTTCGATTTCTCGATCTATCTCGATGCCGACGAGGACGTGCTGCTGAGCTGGTACGTCAACCGGTTCCTGACCTTGCGCGGCACCGCGTTCCGTGATCCGAAATCGTTCTTTCACCGTTACGCGACCCTGTCGGATGCGGAAGCGGTCGAGACCGCAAGCTCGATCTGGACCCGCATCAATCTCGTCAATCTGCACGAGAACATCCTGCCGACCCGCCAGCGCGCCGACCTCATCCTGAAGAAGGTCGAGAGCCACCTGGTTGAGGAAGTGGCGCTGCGCAGGTTGTGAGCGGCCCCGTGCAAGCCGGATCAGACCGCTTCCCTCACGCCGCGCGGCGCACCTCGTCGGCGAGCGCGCGGTAGGACAGCGCTTCGGCGAGGTGCACGCG
>JBAUOM010000609.1:0-1847 GCA_049579765.1 Xanthobacteraceae bacterium | reverse complement strand
CTACGGCGCCGTGCCCGCGCTCGGCGAGCACAGCGCCGCCATCCGCGCCGAGTTCATGCCGCCGGCGAAACAGGCCGGCGCGGGCAAGTGAGTGCAGCGGCGCCGCGAGCTCGGTAAGCTCCCCTCCCCCAACGCGTCTTCGCGTTGTGGGGAGGGGTTGGGGGTGGGGGCCCTTTCTTCGCAGTCGAAGCGATCCGCACGCCGAAGCACCCCCACCCCCAACCCCTCCCCACGTCGCTTCGCTCCGGGGGAGGGGAGTGCGCCGAGCAAGTGGAGCGAAGGCGCCGCGAAAATTCCTGTGCGTGGGCTGTGCAGCATCGAGCAATCTCAGGCTTGGTTCGTTGCAACGGACGAAGCTTTCGGGCATGGCGAGCGGGCGCGGCGGCGTGCTAGCGTCGCGCGCGCGAAAAGCGGACCCAGACAGACGGCAAAGCAGCAGGCGGCGGACCATCAAGCGGCGGACCAGCAGACGGCGGACCAGCAGACGGCGGACCAGGCGGAGAGCGGAACCGGCCACGTGCGCGAGGACCTCTACAAGCAGAGCGGCGTGGACACCGCCGAGGCGGATGCGGGGCTTTCCCACATCATCGCGCGGGTGCAGCGCACGTGGCCGAAGGCCGGGCTCGGCCGCGTCATGCTGCCGATCGGCTATTTCGCCAACGTGATCGAGCTCGACGGCACGGGGCTCGCGCTCTGCACCGACGGCGTCGGCTCGAAGACCATCATCGCCGACATGCTGGGCAAGTACGACACCATCGGCATCGACTGCGTGGCGATGAACGTCAACGACATGGTGTGCGTGGGGGCAAAGCCGCTCTCGCTCGTCGACTATATCGCGGTCTCCCGCACCGACGCCGCCATGCTCGACGCCATCGGCGCCGGCCTGTGCGCGGGCGCCGAGATGGCGGGCATCTCGATCTCCGGCGGCGAGACCGCGCAGCTCAAGGACGTGGTGACCGGCTTCGACCTCGTCGGCATGGCGGTGGGCAAGGTCGCGCTCGATAAGGTGATCGACGGCGGCAAGGTGCGCGAGGGCGACGTCGTCATCGGCGTGCGCAGCAACGGCATCCACAGCAACGGGCTCTCGCTCGCGCGCAAGGCGTTCTTCGCCGACCACGGGCTCGGCGCCGGCCACAAGTTCGACGAGCTTTCCGCCACGCTCGGCGAGGAGCTCATCCGCCCGACCGACATCTACGTGCGCGAGGCGCTCGAGATCCTCGCGCGCGTCCCTGGGGTGAACGCGCTGATCAACATCACCGGCGACGGGCTCCTCAACCTCGTGCGGGTGGCCGCCCGCGTCGGCTTCGTGCTCGACCGACTTATTGAGCCACACCCTATCTTTGCGCTGATCCAGCGCCACGCCGGGGTCGACGACAGCGAGATGTTCGAGGTGTTCAACATGGGCGTGGGCTTCTGCTACGTGGTCGACCCCGCCGGCGCGGAGGAGACGCTCGCGATCCTCGCGCGCCACGGGAGGAGCGCGCAGGTGATCGGCCACGCCGTCGCCGACGGCGAGAAGCGCGTGCGCCTTCCCGGCCGCGGCCTCGTCGGCCGCCACAAGCGCTTCTGGCGCGAGGATGCTCCCGCCAGACGTGTGGGATGATCGCCGGATACAACCCGCTCCTGTAAACAACAGGGAAAATACAGGCCCCGGTCGCGCGGACGGCGCGCGCACGTGTTGCACCCCCGTGTCCCGGGCGCCCGGGACCGTCCGAGTCTGTGGCGGTCGCGGATCAGCGGCGCACCGCTGCACTTCGTTTCGCGCTGCACCGCATCCGGGACACGAAGCCATGCACCATCGTGCCACCCGATCCACCGGCGCGCCCCGACGCATCTCAGACCTTCCC
>JBAUOM010000608.1:0-3345 GCA_049579765.1 Xanthobacteraceae bacterium | reverse complement strand
GTCCTTGGCGGCGGGCGGTCGCGGTTTCGGCTTTGCCGCGATGCCCTCGCCCGACGCACCTGCGACCGCGGGCGCGTCCTTGTTCGTGTCCTTGGCCGCGGTCTTCTTCTTGCTCGGCTTGGACTGCGCGGCCAGCGCTGCCGGCGACGGCGGCTTGGTGCCGGTATAGACCAGGACCGGCTCGCCCAGCTTGGCATCCTGCTGCAGCAGCGCGGCGGCGTTGAGCTTGGGCGGGCTCAGGTTGGAGAGGAAAACGCCGTTGGGTGAATCCGCGCCCGCATTGCCCGCGACGGTGTCGTCCTCGTCCTCGGTCGCAGGCCGCTTGCGGTGACCCCCGCACATCTCGTCGCGCAGGTTCGGCGGCGCGGCGTCGATCGGCTGCACCATGTCCACCGTGCCGAATCTCGGCATCAGCCACGACAGCCCGGTATTGCTGCTGAAGCCGCGCTCGAGCAGCTGGGCGGCCTTCAAGGCGCGCGCCGCGGAGGAGGGGGCGCCCAGCACCACGGCGATCAGCCGTCGGCCCTCGCGCGTGGCGGAGGCCACGAGATTGAACCCCGAGGCGCAGATGAACCCCGTCTTCATGCCGTCGGCGCCGGGATAGCGCCCGATCAGCGTATTGTAATTCCGCTGCACCATCTTCCCCATGCGGATGCCGGGGAGGTGCCAGTAATAGTCGTATTCGGGGAATTCGCGGATCAGCGCCCGCGCGAGTATCGCCATGTCGCGGGCGGAGACGATCTGGTCGTCCGCGGGCAGCCCGTTGGGATTGACGAAGCTCGATTGGATCATGCCGAGGCGGCGCGCATTGCCGTTCATCTCGTCGGCGAAGTTCTCGATCGAGCCGGAGACGCCCTCGGCGATCACCACCGCCATGTCGTTCGCCGACTTCACCATCAGCATCTTGAGCGCGTTGTCGACGGTGACCACGGTGCCGGGCCGAAAGCCCATCTTCACCGGCGCCTGCGCCGCGGCGATCGCGGACACGGTGAGCGGCGTGTCGAGGGTGATCCGACCCTCTTCGACGGCCCGCAACGTCACATAGGCGGTCATCAGCTTGGTGACGGAGGCGGGATACCAGGGCTGGCCGGCGTTGTGGGCGTAGAGCACCTTGCCGCTGTCGGCTTCGATCACCAACGTCGCTTCGGCCGCCGCCGGGCCGCCCGCAAGGGCGGTTGCGGCGCAAGCGATGCCCGCCCACATCAGTGTGCGCGCAACGAAGGATCGCGTCGAGGATATCACGGCTCGGGGTCCGATCGTTCTACGGGCCTCGGGGACGCTTTACAGCAAAGAGTGGGTCTAAGCCGAATGCGGATGGAAGGCAAAAGCGAGAAGCCCCCGGTTCGGCCCGCTCACGCCGACGACCGGTTGTTCATGATCGAAGAAAACGTCCAAAATTCGGCAGGTTAGGATGGATCCGGGCGACTGTTGCGTTTTAGTCACGAGGACCGGGAATCGCATCCCGGCTCGAAACGACAGATAACGAGAGATGAGGAGGCCGCCGTGACCGCTTGCATCGTTGGCTGGGCCCATTCGCCGTTCGGCCGGCTCGAAGGCGAAACGCTCGAAAGCCTGATCGTCGGTGTCGCCAGGGACGCGCTCGCCGATGCCGGGCTCGGCCCCGGCGACGTCGATGAGATCGTGCTCGGGCATTTCAACGCCGGCTTCTCCGAACAGGACTTCACGGCCTCCCTGGTTCTGCAAGCCTCGCCCGAGCTGCGCTTCAAGCGCGCGAGCCGGGTGGAAAACGCCTGTGCCACCGGTTCGGCCGCCGTGCATCAGGGGCTCAAGGCCATCGCCGCCAAGGCGGCGCGGATCGTGCTCGTGGTCGGCGCCGAGCAGATGACCACGACGCCCGCGCTGGAGATCGGGCGCAACCTGCTCAAAGCGTCATACGTGCGTGAGGAATCCGACACCGAGGGCGGGTTTGCCGGCATTTTCGGCCGCATCGCCTCGCTTTATTTCCAGCGCTGGGGCGACCAGTCCGACGCGCTCGCGCGCATCGCCGCCAAGAACCACAGGAACGGCGTCGGCAATCCGTACGCCCAGATTCGCAAGGATCTCGGCTATGAGTTCTGCCGCAACGAGAGCGAGAAGAATCCGCGCGTGGCCGGGCCGCTCAAGCGTACGGACTGCTCGCTCGTCTCCGACGGCGCCGCCGCCGTCGTGCTGGCCGAGGTCGAAACCGCGCTCGCGCTTCGCAAGGCGGTCGCGTTCCGCGCGGCCGAGCACGTGCAGGACTTCCTGCCGATGTCGAAGCGCGACGTGCTCAAGCTCGAAGGCTGCGGCGAGGCGTGGAAGCGCGCCCTGGCGCGTGCCGGCATCGCGCTCTCCAACCTCTCGTTCGTCGAGACCCATGACTGCTTCACCATCGCCGAGCTGATGGAATACGAAGCCATGGGGCTGGTGCCGGAAGGGCAGGGAGCGCGCGCGGTGGCGGAGGGCCTCACTGAGGCGACCGGTCCGTTGCCGGTCAATCCCTCGGGCGGGCTCAAGGCCAAGGGGCATCCGATCGGTGCCACCGGCGTGTCGATGCACGCGCTCGCCGCCATGCAGCTCACCGGCACCGCCGGCGCCATTCAGGTCAGGAACGCCAGCCTCGGCGGCATTTTCAACATGGGCGGCACCGCCGTCGCCAACTACGTGAGCATCCTCGAGCGAATCAAGTAGGGCGCGTGGGCGACCGAGCACGCCGGCACCACCGCTCCGCGATCCGCGCCAGCGGAATTGCCGCGAGCACGATCAGCACCGGCTCCATCGGCAGCCGGTATTTGGGCGTCGCCACCGGTCCGTTGACCAGAAGGAAATAGACGAGCACGCCGCCCGCAAGCACCGCAGCCCCCGGCCACGCCCGCGCCAGCATGACGAAGCCGACCGTTTCGAGCACGAGGAACGGCACCATGGCGACGAGGCCCGCGAGCAGCAGGAGCTGGTACCGGCCGGGATCCTCGAGCAGATAGGCGCGCGCCTTCAGCCACAGACCGCCGCCGGCTGTGTTGTAGAAGCTCGGCTTGGGCAGCGCGCGCACCCGCGGGTCGGCGATCAGCGCCGGAGCGCCGAGGTTGACCACGGCGCCTTCGAGCCAAGCCGCGGCGAACGCCGTGAGCGGCAGACGGGCCGTCGCCTGGCGGGCAACCTCGGCCTTTACGGCCGCCTGCACGAAGGGATTGCTCCGCGCATCCGGCTCGCGCCGGGCGAGGGCCTCGCGGTACGCCAATTCCATGCGCTGCACGCTGGTCTGGTAGGGCGTGCCGTCGGCGCGCTCCGTCACCAGCGGAACGATCCAGAAGGCCAGGTGATCGCCGGTCTGCGACGTCAGGTTGAGGCTTCGGTAGTGCATGGCAT
>JBAUOM010000607.1:0-8378 GCA_049579765.1 Xanthobacteraceae bacterium | reverse complement strand
AACTTCGGTTTTCGCACCGCGTGGATCAACCGGGCGAACATGGCGGAAGAATACGGGCCGGCGCCCAATGCGGTTCTCGCGGATCTCGGCGGGCTCGCGGCGATGGCCACCTGAGTCCCCGCTCCGTTGACGATCGATCGGCGGGGATCGATACTGTCGCACAAAACAAGCCGAATATGTGGGAGGATGACATGCGCATCGCCTTTTCGCTTCTGCTCGCAATGATGCTGGCACCGCTCGCTTCGATGCAAGCCGCGCGCGCCCAGGACGCCGGCGACCCGACAGTCTACGCGGTCACCTATATCGACGTTGCGCAGGCAACCCGCACCTCGGATGCCGACCACTTGCGACAATTGGCGGCGGCGAGCCGCAAGGAGCCGGGCGTGGTTCGCTACGAAGTATTCCAGCGCACCGCGCCGTCGAGCCAATTCGTCATCATCGAAGGCTGGAAGGACCAGCAGAGCTACGACGCGCACGCGGCGTCGGCGCATGTCAAGGCGTTCCGCGAGCAGGTCGACCCGCATCTGGTCGCTCCGATCGACGAGCGGCCCTATGTCGCGCTCGCCGTCGGCGCCAAGGAAAACGCGACGATTCCGGCCGGCAGCTTCGTTTCGATCAGCCACGTCGACGTCATTCCGCCGAAAAAGGACGACGGCGTCGCCGTGCTCAAGGCGCTGGCCGAGCCCACGCGCAAGGACAAAGGCAACCTCCGCTACGACGTCTATCAGCAGAAGGCCCGGCCGAACCATTTCACGGTGGTGGAGGTGTGGGTCAATCTGAAGGCCGCCGACGAGCACGAAATCGCCGCCCACACCAAGCAGTTCCGCCGCGTGCTGGGAGCCGCGACCGGCGCGCTCTATGACCAGCGCTGGTACAAGGCGCTGCTGCCCTAGCGCGTGTCCCGGAAAAGCGGGCGCCGGTTTTCCGCCGGGGACATGGGCAAAGCCAAGACTCTAGGTCGAGGCGGCGGTCGTCACGGCGGAACCATCGCCGGACAGGAAGCGACCCGCGCGAGCGGGAATCGCCGCAGGGGTCGACGCGAGCAACGCCCGATCGGCGTCAATGAGTCTTCCACCGCGCCTTCGCCTCGGCGCCGGACTGCTTGAGATGGATGCATTCGTCCACGCGATCGACCCACGCGAGCGGAATGAAATGATGCTCGCCGCCCGCGTCCGGATCGTCCTTGGTCAGCTTCACCTGGTCCCGCCCCTCCAGATGGTCCACGGTGCCGACGTGCACGCCGTCGGAGCCGAGGACTTCCATGTGTTCCTTGATCATCGTCGGTGCGACCATATGTGCTCCTCCATTGCTCTGGACCAAAACGCCCGCCGCGGGCGGCTTGTTCCCGCCGTCCGGCGATGATGAACCGCCGCAAATGCAAGTATCGCGGGTTCCGCTTGGTCGTCCGCGCCAGCGACCACCGATGGGTCGGCTTCATCCGGCAATAGCGCCGTTCGTCATTCCGCCAGTGCCGCCAAGATGCGCGCCCAGCTGCGCGCGCCCTTGTGGAAAGACGTGAGGTCGTATTTCTCGTTCGGCGAATGCACGCGGTCGTCGTCGAGCGCGAAGCCGACCATGATGGTGTCCATACCCAGCACGCGCTTGAAGTCGCCGACGATCGGGATCGAGCCCCCCTCGCCGATCGTGAGCGCCTTCTTGCCCCATTCCGCGGCGAGCGCGGCGCGCGTCTTGACCAGCGCCGGGTTGTCGAACGGAAGCTCGCTCGCCGGCGCGCCGGCGAAGCTCACGAACTCGACCTTGGCGTCGGCGGGGAGGCGCGCGCGCACGAAGGCGCGGAAGGCGTCGCGAATTTTTTGCGGGTCCTGCGCGCCGACGAGGCGAAACGAGACCTTCGCCGTCGCCTGCCCCGGAATGACGGTCTTCGCGCCTTCCCCGGTATAGCCGCCGACCATGCCGTTGATCTCGGCGGTGGGACGCGTGGCGATCTGCTCGATCAGCATGCGGTCCCTCTCGCCCGCCGGCACCTTGAGGCCGACCTCGGCGAGGAAGTTCTCGGGCGTGAGGTCGAGCCCCGCGAGATCGGCCTTGATGTCGGGAGGCAATTCGTGGACCCCGTCGTAGAAGCCCGGGATGGTGACGCGGCCATTGTCGTCGTGCATGGCGGCGAGAATGCGCGCGAGCACGCGCAGCGGGTTCTGTGCCGCGCCGCCGAACAGGCCGGAATGCAGGTCGCGGTCGGCGCAGGTGAGCTTGACCTCCTCGTAGACGAGGCCGCGCAGCGACGTCGTCACCATCGGCGTGGTGGGATCCCACATGCTGGTGTCGCAGACCAAAGCGAGGTCGAGCTTGAACTCGTCGGCGTTGTCCTTGACGAAGCCGAACAAGTGGTTGGAGCCGCACTCCTCCTCGCCCTCGATCAGCATGGTGATCGGCAGCGGCAATTGGCCGGTCACCGCCACGAATGCCCGACACGCCTCGACGAAGGTCATCACCTGGCCCTTGTCGTCGCAGGCGCCGCGCGCCACGATCGCCTTGCGGCCGTCGGGCAGCGTCGCAATGCGGGGCGCAAACGGCGGCGTCTCCCACAGATCAAGGGGGTCGACCGGCTGCACGTCGTAGTGGCCGTAGAACAGGACGCGGGGGGCTTTGCCGTCGCTCTTGCCGTTGCCCTTTCCCACCACGATCGGATGACCTTCGGTCGCGCGCACGCTGGTCTGGAAGCCGATGCCGGAGAGATCCTTGGCGACGTATTCGGCCGCGGCCCGACATTGGGCCTTGTAGGCCGGGTCGGTGGAGATCGACTGGATGCGCAGAAACTCGAACAGCCGCTCGAGGCTTTGCTCGAGATCGGCGTCGATTTTCCGGAGCACGGCGGGCAAAGCGTCGGATGCCATCGGCTGACCCTTATGATGCGGCACCCCCGGCATGCAGTTCCTTGGGCGCAGACTGCGACAACCTGTCGGTGATGCTGGAAGCCAAATCGTCTGATGCGGCTCTTCGTCTGCGGCGACTGTAAAGACCTGGATGCCGCGGACAAGCCCGGCAACGAGGCGGCGTCGCGCACCGCGCAAGGCTAGTGTGGCGGTTCAGAAGTCCGCATCATTCTCGCGGAAAGTCCGAAATGCGGACTTCTGAACCAAAGCCACACTAGAACAATAAGTTGCTAGTGTCCTTCGATTCCGAAGTTCGCAAACGAGGGTGCGCTTAAGGATGCGAACTTCGGAATCGGGACACTAGCGCCGGAGAATGCCTCCCATGGTGCCGCGCACGATGGCGCGGCCGACCGAGCTGCCCGCCTTGCCGCCGATCGATTTGCCGATGTCGGCCGCGATCTGGCCGGCCACGCGATTGGTGACCGAGCGCGTCACCTCGCGCGCGATCACCTGGCCGGTGGACAGCCGCCTCCCGCGCGGGCGGCTGGTGCCGAAGATGCTCGCGAGCACGGCGCCGATGCCGCTCAGCACCGCGCCGAAGCCGCCGGAAGGCGCAGCTTCGCCCGGCTCCCCCGCCGGCCCGCCATGGGCGCCCGCCTGCACGCGCTTTTGCAGCTGTTCGTAGGCCGATTCGGTGTCGATCGCCTGGTCGTACTTTCCCTTCAACGGGCTCGTCGCCATCAGCGCCTTGCGCTCCGCCGGCGTGATCGGGCCGACCCGCCCGCAGGGCGGACGGATCATGCAGCGCTCCACCATCGACGGCGTGCCGTTTCCCTCGAGGAAGGAGACCAGTGCCTCGCCCTTGCCGAGCTCCATGATCACCTTCGCGGTGTCGAGCTTGGGGTTGGGGCGGAATGTCTCGGCCGCCGCCCTCACCGCCTTCTGGTCGCGCGGGGTGAACGCTCGCAGCGCGTGCTGCACCCGGTTGCCGAGCTGGGCCAGCACCTTGTCCGGCACGTCGAGCGGATTTTGCGTGACGAAATAGACCCCGACCCCCTTCGAGCGGATCAGCCGCACCACCTGCTCGATCTTGTCGATCAGCGCCTTTGGCGCATCGGTGAACAGGAGATGCGCCTCGTCGAAGAAGAAGCAAAGCTTGGGCTTGGGCAGGTCCCCGACCTCGGGCAATTCCTCGAACAGCTCGGACAGCAGCCACAACAGAAAGGTGGCGTAGAGCCGCGGGCTCTCCATCAGCTTGTCGGCCGCCAGGATGTTGATGAAACCTCGCCCGTCACGGTCGGCGCGGATGAAGTCCTTGAGCGCCAGCGCGGGCTCGCCGAAGAATTCGTTGCCGCCCTGGGTCTCCAGCACCAGGAGCTGGCGTTGTATGGTGCCGATGGTCTGCTTCGATACGTTGCCGTATTGGACCGTCAGCTCGCCGGCATGATCTGAAATGTAGGCGAGCATGGCGCGCAGATCCTTGAGGTCGAGGATCAGCAGGCCCTGCTCGTCGGCGACGCGGAAACAGATGTTGAGCACGCCCTCCTGGACGTCGTTGAGATCCATGAGCCGGGACAGCAGTAGTGGTCCCACCTCCGAGATCGTGGCTCGGATGGGATGCCCTTGCTCACCGAACAGATCCCAGAACACGACCGGGAACCGGTCGGGCTCATAGTCGAAGCCCAGGCTCTTGGCACGGGCAACGAACGCCTCCTTGCCTTCGCCCGCCTCGGAAACGCCGGAGAGATCGCCCTTGACGTCGGCCGCGAAGACCGAAACCCCCGCACGCGACAGCCCTTCCGCCAGAACCTGCAGGGTCACCGTCTTGCCGGTGCCGGTCGCTCCCGCCACGAGACCGTGGCGATTGGCAAGCGCAAGCGTCAAGACCTCGGGCTTGGAACTCCTGCCGATGAAAATCGTGCCGTCCTGATCCAGGTCCGCCATAGCACAATTCCCTGCCGATAACTTTTGGCTATTGTCTCTCGCCGGCGTGCGCCGTCAACCGCAGTCCCGCAAAGAAGTCGCGCGTCGCGACACCGGTCGTAGCCGACCACTGGGCTTGTCACAATATATCGCCGATCACTCATCGGCATGCACGCACACGCGCGTCGTTCGAACGAGCGACATGCGCGCGAGAACGCTGATGCACGAATGCAACAACGCGCCTCCACTTTTGTCGTCAGCGCTTGTGTTCTCAACGTCGGCCGGTCAATATGTGCCTTAACCTGCCGAGAATGCGGGGCTGAGGGGCAAATGAACTATCGCATCGGACGTCTCGGCGCCCGCATGGGCGTCGACCGCACGGCCGCGGACCAGGCCGTCGCTTTCATTTCGCAATTCTTCTCGCCGCGCGGGCTGAACGGCAAGATGCGGCCGCTCATCGTGACGGGCGTCGACATGGCAGTGCCGCCGGCATCGAACCCGAATTGGAACTCGCCTGGCCCGGTCGATCGCATCGACACTCCCTCGAGCGGCGGACCTCATGCCATGAGGCTCGTGCGCGGCATGCAAGGAAAGATGCGGTCGGCGGAATCGTTGGCGCCGTCCCGAGGCTCGGCCAGCTCGTCTGGCGTTTGATGCCGACAACGGCTGGCCAGGAGCGAGGAGAATCCAATGTCCTACCCGATCACCGTTATCGAAGATATCGGTGCGGCAGACGCTGAGATGCTCAAATCCGTGGGCATCAGAACGACGGAGAAGCTGCTGGAGGCGGCGAAAAGCCCGAAGGGACGCAGACTGCTCGCGATCGAGACCAAACTGGACGAGAAGCGGTTGCTGCGCTGGGCCAATATCGCCGACAAGCTGCGCATCAGAGGCATGGGCAGGGAATATGCCGGCCTGCTGTTCGAGGTCGGCGTGGTCACCGTGAAGGAGTTGCAATATCGCAATCCGGCGAGGCTCGCGAAATCCATGGCCGAGGCCAACAAGCGGCGGAAGCTGGTTCGCTTTCTTCCGTCCGAGAAGCTGGTCAGGCGCTGGGTCGAGCACGCCAGGAAGCTTCCGCAGAAGATCACGTACTGACCGCCCGCACCGCCGGGCGCTTGACACCGCTGCGTGGAGCGGCGCAAAGCGACGGGCATGAGGCTTGCGCTCCCGAGTTCCGCTCGCGAGGAGACAGATCTGCGCTTGCTCGCGCGGCTGCTGGCACTGGGCCGCCCGGCGGTGATGGGCGTGCTCAACGTCACGCCCGACTCGTTTTCGGACGGCGGCCGTTTTCTCGAACCCTCGCCCGCCCTCGAGCGCGCCCGCCGGATGGTCGCCGAAGGCGCCGACGTCCTGGACATCGGCGCGGAATCGTCTCGCCCCTACGGCGGCGCCGTGGCGGTGCCGGCCGAGGAGGAAATCCGGCGCCTGGCTCCGGTCCTCCCCGCCGCGACGGCGTTGGGCACTCCGATCTCGATCGACACCATGAAGGCGAAGGTGGCGGCCTGGGCCATCGCGTGCGGCGCCGCTATCGTCAACGACGTCTGGGGTCTGCAGCGAGACAGCGATCTTGCGCGCGTGTGCGCGGAACACGCCGTGCCGGTGATCATCATGCATAACCGCGAGAGCGCCGACCCGTCGATCGACATCATGGCTGACATCGTCGCGTTCCTTTCCCGCTCGCTCGAAATCGCCGCGCGCGCCGGTATCGCACGCGAGCGCATCGTCCTCGACCCCGGCATCGGCTTCGGCAAGACGCCGGAGCAGAGCATCGTCGTCATCGCGCGGCTCGCGGAGCTCAAATCCTTCGGGCTGCCGCTCCTGGTCGGAGCCTCGCGCAAGCGCTTCATCGACCGGATTTCGCCTGCTCCCCCCGACCAGCGCCTGGGCGGATCGATCGCCGCCCACCTCGCTGCGGCGGCGAGCGGGGCGGCGATCATCCGCGCCCATGACGTCGCCGAGACGGTGCAGGCGCTGCGCGTGGCGGCGGCCATCGCGAGCGCCGGATGATCGGCGTTGCGCGCGCGGCACCACCATGGCTGAAGCGCTGGTCGCACTCGGCGGCAATGTCGGCGACGTGCGCGCTACGCTCGACCGCGCGGTCGCCATGTTGTGCGACGGCGATACGGTGCGCCTTCTGGCCCGCTCCGCGGACTACCGCACACCTCCCTGGGGGGTCGAGGACCAGCCCGCCTTCGTCAACCTCTGCATTGCGATCGAAACCGCTCTGCCGCCGCGCGCGCTGCTGGCGCGGGCGCAAGCGATCGAGCGCATACTGGGGCGCGAGCGCGCCAGTGAGCGGCGCTGGGGCCCGCGCCCCGTGGACATCGACCTCATCGCCTATGACGACCTCGTCGTGGACCAGCCGGATCTCGAGCTGCCGCACCCTCGGCTGCTCGAGCGCGCCTTCGTCCTGGTGCCGCTCGCGGAGATCGCGCCGGAAAAGGTGATCGCCGGCATCCGCGTCCGCGAGGCGCTGGCGCGGGTGGACGCCGGAGGCGTGGAAAAGCTGCCGCCGCGCGGGCCCTGAGACCGGACGAGGCCGCGACGGCTTGCAAACTCTGAACCGGGCCTCTCGCAGTTGGCCCACCATTTGCACCGTGGCATTTTGTGAGCATGACCGAGGCTCCCGCCGACGACCTGGCCCTGGCCGCCGAGTTTCCCGCGGCCACCCGCGAGCAATGGCGCAAGCTGGTCGAAGGCGTGCTCAAAGGCGCTTCGTTCGAAGCCAAGCTCGTCGCCAAGACCCATGACGGCCTCGCGATCGAGCCGCTCTACGCGCGCCGCGCGGACGCGCGGCCCGTTGCCGGGCGCGCTCCCGGCACCTCCTGGTGGATCACCCAGCGTGTGGACCATCCCGATCCGGCGGCTGCCAATGCCGAAGCGCTGCACGATCTCGAGAACGGCGCGACCGCCCTGTCCCTGGTGTTCGCCGAGGGGGTGGGCGCCTACGGCTACGGCCTTGCCGCCGACGCAGAGACGATCACGCGCGCGCTCGCCGGCATCCATTTCGACGCCGGCGTGGCGCTCGACCTCGACGGCGGCGCGTGGCCGCAACATCCGAGCAGCCTGCTTGCCGCCTGCGTACGCCGCAGCGGCGTTGCCGCGGACGCCACCAACATCCGCTTCGGCTGCGATCCCATCGGCGCCGCGGCGGCGAGCGGCGCGAGCGCGCTGCCCTGGAGCGACCTGCAACCGGCTTTGAGCGCCGCGATCCGAGACTTGGCCGCGCAGGGCTTTCACGGGCCGTTTGCCTGCGCCGACGGGCGCGTGATCCACAATGCCGGCGGCTCGGAGGCGCAGGAGCTGGCCTACGCGCTGGCGGTGGCGGCGGCATATCTGCGCGCGCTCGAAGCCGGCGGGATCGCCATCGATGTCGCGCGGACGATGATCTATTTCCGCCTCGCGGCCGATGCCGATCAGCTTCTGACCATGGCGAAGTTTCGCGCGCTGCGGAAATTGTGGGCGCGGGTCGAAGGGGCCTGCGGGCTGACGCCGGCGCCGCCTTTCGTCGCTGCCGAGACTGCCTGGCGAATGATGACCAGGCGCGACCCTTACGTGAACATGTTGCGCGCCACCATCGCCGTGGTCGGCGCCGGCCTCGGCGGCGCCGACGCCGTG
>JBAUOM010000606.1:0-2559 GCA_049579765.1 Xanthobacteraceae bacterium | reverse complement strand
CCTTGGTGCCGAGCGGGGGCCAGATTTTCTGAATGATCTGGCCGCCGCAATCCTCGAACGCTTTCTGGAAGCCGCCGATCACCTCGTAGCCGAAGGCATAGTCCGCGCCGATCGCGACGATCTTCTTGTATCCCTGCTCGCATGCCCATTTGCCGAACGGATGGCTGGGCTGCGAGCTGGTCCAACCGGTGCGGACGAGGTAGGGATATTTGGGCAGATCACGCTGGGTCAGGTCATCCGCCGCCGCGATGGACGGGATGTAGACCGTCTTCTCTGCGGTGCTGACCGGCGCCAGCGCGTAGCCCGTCGAGGCCAGCAACCCGCCGACGAAGATCTGCACCTTGTCCTGCAGGACCAGCTTCTTTGCTTTGGTGACGGCGGTGTCCGGCTTGCCCTGAGTGTCCTCGATGATGAACTTCACCTGGGCCCCGCCGAAGTTGTTCTTGACCTCGTCCAGGTACAGTTGGAAGCCGTCGACCATGTCCTTGCCGACCTGCGCGAAGATGCCGGTCGTCGGCGCCAGAAAACCGATGCGCAACTCCTCTGCCTTGGCCGTCGAACCCGGACTCATGCCGAGTGCAATGCAGCCCAGCAGGATCGGACTGAACCGTCGTAGCGTTGTGTCTGTCATGGTCTTTCCTCCAGTGTTGTCGCGCCCGCTCACTACTCGTCAGGACGGCGCCGATGCCAGTTTCTTCGGAGCCTGCTTGGGGCCCTGCAACGCACGCCGCTGGCGAATTCGTTCCGGAATGCCCATCAATCCGGTCGGAAGATAGAGGATCGTCAGCACGTAAACCGCGCCCAGCACGTACTGCCACCAGGGAACCAGCGTGCTGAGATATTCCCGCAAGCCGAAGACGATGCCGGCGCCGATGACGCCGCCGACCAGCGTTCCTGCTCCTCCCAGAACCGCCATCAAGAGGGCGTCCACCGACGTGGTCAGGACGACATTCTCGGGGCTCACGATGCCGGCGGTGTGCGCCCACAAGACGCCTGCAAGCCCGCCGAAACCACCGGCGATGACGAAAGCGATGTATTTGTGCAGCCACGTGTTGTAGCCGAGTATCCGCATACGAAGCTCGCGCTCGCGAATTCCGGTCAGGCTTCGCCCGAACGGCGAGCGCACCAGGGTATGCATCAAGAGCAGCGACACTGCGAAGAATCCGAACACCAGATAGAAGAAGGCGACCTCGTGCGAGAGGTCGATGCCGAATTTGGGCCGTACTCGCAGATTGATCCCGTTGTCACCGCCGGTCAGTGAATTCCATCGATAGGCCAAACCCCATACGCATTGCCCGAGCGCGAGCGTGATCATCAGGAAGTAGACGCCGGTGGCGCGGATGGCGAGCAGGCCGAAAATGGCCGCCAGCGCCGCCCCCGATAGAATTCCGAATACGACCACCAGCCAGAAATCGTATCCGAGCCCGAACTGGTAGCGCGTGGCGAGGATCGCGGTGAGGTACGCGCCGACGCCGAGATAGGCGGCCTGGCCGAGCGACGCGAGCCCGGTATAGCCGAGCAGAATGTCCAGGCTCATCACCAGGATGGAGAATGCCAAGGCACGCGTGGCCAGCAGGATCATGAAGGAGTTGGTGTTCGGAACGATGACCGCGATCGCGACCAGGGCCGCGACCACCACGAGGACCTTGATCTGCTGACGCGTCATCGGCCCCCGCTCATTCCCGTCCGAACAGACCGGTCGGCTTGACCGCCAGGATCAAGGCCATCGGCGCGTACAAGGTGAAATAGGAAATCTCGGGAAACAGCGCCTTTCCGAAATTATCGGCCAAGCCGACGAGCAGTGCTCCGATGGCGGCACCGCCGAGGCTACCCATTCCGCCGATGATCACCACCGCAAACGCGATCGGCAGCATCTCGAAGTCCAAACCCGGATAGATGCCGAGGAAGGCGCCGCCGATCACGCCCCCCAATCCCGCCAGCAAAGCGCCCAGCGAGAAGATCAGCATGGAGACGCGCGAGGTGTCGATGCCGACCCCGCGCGCCATTTGCGCATCGTCGACGGTGGCGCGAACCGCGGCGCCCATGCGCGTGCATTCCATGACCAGCCAAAGGACGATGCCGATCGCCGCCGCGGTGCCGATCATGAAAATCCGGTACAGCGGCAGATACAGTCCGCCGATCACGATGCTCTTGGTCAACGCGTCGGGCGGATTGATATCGAAGTTGTTGCCGGTCCAGATGTCCAACGCCGCCTGCTGGAACAGGAAAGCAAAGCCCACCGTCAGCAGCACCTGCCGCAGCGGATCGAATCCCAGCGGCCGCAGGAAAATTCGTTCCATCAGCAGGCCCAACACGGCGATCGAGAGCGCCGCGACAGGGATCGCGAGCGCCCACGAACCCGTCGTCCAGATCACCGACAGCGCGACATATCCGCCCAGCAGGAAGTAGGACCCGTGCGCAAGATTGACTATTCGCATCACGCCGAAAATCAGCGAGAGGCCGCTGCCTACCAGAAACAGCAGGGCGCCGTACGAGATTCCGTTGAAAGCCTGTATCAGCCAGAACTGCGTGTTCATTCCTCCCCAACCCCTGTTGTCG
>JBAUOM010000605.1:0-5632 GCA_049579765.1 Xanthobacteraceae bacterium | reverse complement strand
GGACCTGCCGGACTACTCCCAGCTCCAGGACTATGAGCCCGCGGTCATGACGCGGGTGCATGCCGCCGACGGCTCGCTGCTGGCCGAATATGCGCGCGAGCGCCGCCTCTACACCCCGATCCAGGCGGTGCCCAAGCGCGTCATCAACGCCTTCGTCGCGGCCGAGGACAAGAACTTCTACGAGCACGGCGGCATCGACTTCTCGGGCATCGCACGCGCCGCGGTGCTCTACGTGCAGCAATACGGCAGCGGGCGCCGGCCGCAGGGCGCCTCGACCATCACCCAGCAGGTCGCCAAGAACTTCCTGCTCACCAACGAGGTGTCGTTCTCGCGCAAGATCAAGGAAGCGCTGCTGGCGATGAAGATCGAGCGCACCTTCTCGAAGGAGAAGATCCTCGAGCTTTATCTCAACGAGATCTATCTCGGCATGGGCGCCTATGGGGTGGCCGCCGCGTCGCTGCTCTATTTCGACAAGTCCGTGCACGAGCTGTCGGTCGCGGAAGCGGCCTATCTCGCGGCGCTGCCCAAGGCGCCCAACAACTATCACCCCTTCCGCCAGCGCGAGCGCGCGATCGAGCGGCGTAACTACGTGATCGATCGCATGGCCGAGGACGGCTACATCACCGCGCAGGAGGCCGAGGCGGCGAAGAAGGAGCCGCTCAAGGTCACCCAGCGGCCGACCGGCGCGCACATTTTCGCGGCGGAATATTTCGCCGAGGAGGTCCGCCGCTACATCTTCGAGAATTACACCGAGAAGAAGCTCTACGAGGGTGGTCTCTCGGTGCGCACCACGCTCGATCCCAAGATGCAGGTGCTGGCGCGCAAGGTGCTGGTCGAGGGCCTGGTCAATTTCGACGAGCGCCAGGGTTATCGCGGCGCCCCCCACAAGCTCGACGTGGCAGGCGACTGGGGCGTCAAGCTCGCCGACGTCAAGGCGCTGTCCGACGTCGCGCCGTGGCGGCTCGCGGTGGTGCTGGAGAGCGGTGACCAATCGGCCCGCATCGGGCTGCAGCCCGCCCGCGAGCCGGGCGGAGCGGTGTCGAAGCAACGCGAGACCGACACCATCCCGCTCGAGGGCATGAAATGGGCGAAGCCGACGAGCGGCCCGAGCCGGGGCAAGACCCCGACCAAGGTGTCGCAAGTGCTCAACGTCGGCGACGTGATCTATGTCGAGCCGCTGGCCGGCAAGGAGGGCGAATTCCGCCTGCGCCAGGTGCCCGAGGTGTCCGGCGCCATTGCGGTGATGGACCCGCAGACCGGGCGCGTGCTGGCCATGGTCGGTGGCTTCTCCTACGACCAGAGCCAGTTCAACCGCGCCACCCAGGCGCTGCGCCAGCCCGGCTCGTCGTTCAAGCCGATCGTCTACGCCACCGCGCTCGACAACGGCTACACGCCGTCGAGCGTGGTCCTGGACGCGCCGATCGAGATCGACACCGGCACCGGCATCTGGGCGCCGGAAAACTATACGCGCAAGTACTACGGGCCCTCGACGCTGCGCTTCGGCATCGAGCAGTCGCGCAACGTCATGACGGTGCGGCTGGCGCAGGACATCGGGATGCCGCTGATCGGCGAATACGCCAAGCGCTTCGGCGTCTACGACAACCTGCCGCCCTACCTCTCGTTCGCGCTCGGCGCGGGCGAGACGACGCTGCTGCGCATGGTCGGCGCCTACGCCATGATCGACAACGGCGGCAGGAAGATCCAGCCGACCCTGATCGACCGCATCCAGGACCGCTACGGCCACACCATCTACAAGCACGACTCGCGCGAATGCCGCGGCTGCGACGCCGACAAGTGGGCGAACCAGAACGAGCCGGTGTTGATCGACAGGCGCGAGCGTGTGCTCGACCCGATGACCGCCTACCAGATCACCTCGATCATGGAAGGCGTGGTGCAGCGCGGCACCGCGACGGTCGTCAAGGAGGTGGGCAAGCCGATCGCCGGCAAGACCGGCACCACCAACGACGAGAAGGACGCCTGGTTCATCGGCTTCTCGCCCGATCTCGTGGTCGGCGTCTATCTCGGTTACGACAAGCCGCGCCATCTCGGCCGCGGCGCCACCGGCGGCGCGTTGGCGGCGCCGATCGTGCGCGATTTCATGAAGGTCGCGCTTGCCGACAAGCCGGCGGTCCCCTTCCGGGTGCCGGCCGGCATCAAGCTCATCCGCATCGATGCCAGGAGCGGCATGCGGGCGGGGCCGGGCGATCAGCGCGTGATCCTGGAAGCCTTCAAGCCCGGCACCGCGCCGCCCGACAACTATTCCTCGATCGGTGTGACCGATGCCGACGGCCGCCCGCTCGGAGTCTCTCCCGAGGCCGACCGTGCGGTGCGCACGGGGACGGGCGGCCTGTACTGATCCCGTCCGGTTGAGCGGGATCGGCCACTGGTCAGATCCGGCGCGACCGGACCGGTCTCACCTTTTTCCCGGGCGATGATGCGCCGGCTCAATTTGCGCGCGCCGTTCGCGAATACACAGCAATGGCCATCATCGCGCGTCCCCTCGCCGGGGAAGATCCGCCGCGGTGTTCACCGGGATGCTTCCTGGTGAACAGGTTTGATCAACTTTGTTTCTCCACTGGACGAGTTCTGGTGGCACATGGACACCGAGCGCCTCGATGTATGTGTTGGCCTCAGCGACATGGGCCAACGACCTCGCACAATCGGTCGAATTGGTGGCCCAGTAAAGTTCGGTCCAGGCATGCGCCTCATTGACGCGGTGTTCGTTGATGGCATCTTTCGGGAAGAGGTCAAAACCGTGCAGCGCCATCTGCCGATATTTCTCGGCCTCGGGGATGCGCTGAGTGGCTAATTTCATGGCGCCCAGCGCCCGCGCTGCACCTATGTACTCGGTTGCATTCTTGGCTTTTTCCAGAGCCTTCATTTCCAACTCTTCGCCCAATGCCATCTCGCCGACGTTGGCGACTGCGTATCCAGCGAAAGCAAGATCAATCGCGGATGCGTCATCTCCGATTTCTTTCACAAGCGTATAAGCTTGTTTGGCAAGAAACATGCTCTGAGTGTTCAGCGTGCTTCTCATGCCCGCCAGGGCGGGATGATTATTGAATTTCGCGCTGTACTCGGCAGACCGCAACTCTACCGAAGTCAGCTGCGAGAAAACGGTTCGAAGCTGCGCCTTTTGCGCCTCGACATCCTCTCGATAAGTTCGATATGCGGAGGCGACCGTCGTCACGATAGAGATGAGAAACGCCGCCAGCGAGATGATGAAAGAAGGATTCCTGAACCATGGTGTTTGAAACTGTCCGGCCGCGGAGACGAGCACATCGACCCGGCCCTCTATCGCGGCGAGCCGCGACGTTTGATCGAGATCGGTAATCGGAGCGGCGTCGGACATGGGTCACCTCGATGCTCACGCTCAGCGACATTGCCGGCTGCCTGTTCCAGTCGCGACTCGGATTTCGGAGCCCGAACGAGGCTTCACGATGCAGCCGACGCCATCATGGGGATTCGTTCGTCTTGCGCGGTGTGAGGGCCATCACAGTTCAACGCAAAAAACGATCCTCGCGCGTCGGCCATGCGAGGCCAGCCGCAGCCGGCGATCGCCGACCACGATGATCGTCGGCCGCGTGGCGTGAATTGCAGAACTTGCTTTGAGCTCGGCCGCGTGTGCTTCTGCGGACGGCCGCTCGCCCGGCAAATGTGCGTGGCTTCCCGGCGGCGCGCGAGCCGCTTTTGCGTGACCGCCAAGGCTCCGCAGGCGGCGTGGGCCGCAGGCCGGCGCGCACCCGCCCGCCGCTCCAAATCATGAGAAATTCTAAGGCAGGCGGGAGAAACGGTGCTTTGCATGCAAGCAAGCAAAGCCTTATTTCCCTGGCTCCAGGAAGGAACATCCACCTGTCTGCCAGCCCAGGAGCATGAAGAATGTTACGGACCTTTTGCTACGAACCAGAATTGGACGAGGTCCATCACAAGACATCCCTGACGGGCCGTTCTCAGCCGCCAGCCGCCGCCCGCTGCCGGCAGGCGATGGCCGCGGTCGGGATGATTTGCGACGCGTGGCGCGAAAGTCTCGCCGCGTCTCGCCATTACGAGCAGTTGCGATCGAAGGGCATTCCCCACGACACCGCCCTCGCAGACGCGTTCGGCATCGGGCCGAGCCCCTCGCTCGGCACGCGAGAGACGGCCAAGTCGATATATTTCGCTGGCAGGGCGTAGCGGATCTGTCGCCAACCTCGCGAGGTTGCGCACCGCGCTCCGACCGCGCATCCCGGCGATTGCCGGCACGGATCGGTCAGCGCGAAGCCCGCGCCGCAGGCCGCGACTTCGATTTCAGCCTGCCGAGTTGGCGGGTATCCTCGGCGGCTTCGGCCAGAAGCCAATCGCTGAAGGCAACGATTTTCGGCAGCTTGGCGACCGTCTTCGGGCACACGATCCAATAGGCGTAGGACACCGGCATGGCCAGATCGAAGGGACGCACGAGGCGTCGGCCGATCAAGTCCCATGCCGCCAGCGCCGTACGGGCCAGCACGACGCCCTGGCCGTCGACGGCCGCATCGATCGCCATGCTTGCCTGGTTGAGGACCGGGCCGCGCGAGGGGTCCACGCCCACGACGCCGGCGAAGTCGAGCCATTGGCTCCAACCCTGCCGGTCATTGACGTGCAGGAGCGGAAAACGGCCGAGGTCGGAGGGCTCGCGCAGCGCCTTGCGGCCGTCGAGCAGTTTCGGACTGCAGGCTGGAAAGAGTTCCTCTGCGCAGAGCCGGATGACGTGGAGCCCGGAGGCGGTGCCGTCGCCGTGACGAATGGCGAGATCGATGTCCTCGCGCGCGAAGTCGATGTGGTGCAGCGATGCGCTGACCCTGAGATCGATCTCGGGGTGGGCTTCGGCAAAGCGGCCCAGGCGATGGACGAGCCACTTCGCCGCGAAATTCGGCGAGGTGCTCACCGTGAGCGCGCCGCCACTCTGCCGCTGCAGCAGCCGCTCGGTTCCATCGGCGATGCGATCGAAGGCATCGCGCACGACGCCGAGATAGACGCGACCTCCTTCGGTGATCAGTAGCCGCTGGTGCTCGCGATTGAACAGCTTCAGTCCCAGCTCAGTCTCCAGCGCCTTGACCTGATGGCTGACGGCGCCCTGGGTGACGCAGAGCTCCTCGGCGGCGCGCGTGAAACTCTCGTGGCGGGCCGCGGCCTCGAAGGCCTTGAGGGCGTTGAGCGGCGGCAGCCGGCGCGGCATGGGCGGACTCAAGTCATGAGAAAAACTATGGCAGCGTAGATCGAAGGTGCCTTGTCTGCAAAGCAATTCTGGTCTGGTTTGGAGCGAAATTCATCCTGGCGGTCCCCAAATGACGCCGTCGTGCGCGGTTTCCGGCGCAGCAGCTATGTCCGGTGGCGCGCGCGGATGGACGCGCTGCCGACGGTCAAGCGCTTTCGCGCTTCGCTGCCCCCGCGCGATCCCATTCAGCACGCGCGCAAGTGGGCCGTCTCGCATCGCCCGAAGTACTGACGAGGTCACGCGCGCAGGGTCAGCGCGGCGCCTCCCGTTCCTCCGGCGGCTTGATGTGGCGGAACGAGAACAGCAGCGACAGGTCGTAGGCGATCTTCAGCACCCCGCAGATGATCAGCGGCAATGCTGCAAACGAGGTCGAGAGCAGGGCGCCCGCGAGCGCCGGGC
>JBAUOM010000604.1:0-2341 GCA_049579765.1 Xanthobacteraceae bacterium | reverse complement strand
GACCTCGGCCGGCCGTGTCGCCAGTCCGAACGACGTCGCGGCGAAGATCGGATCGCCGGGCTTCGGCGTCTCGTTTGCCGCCTCGGCGAGCGCCCGTGTCACCGGTTCTGGCACATCGAGCTGATAGCGCGCCACGACGGCGCGGGCATCGGCCAGGGTGGTGCGGTCGGGCACGGTGGGGCCCGATCCGATCACCGCCGGATCGTCGCCGGGCACGTCGGAAATGGCCAGTGTGACCACTCGTGCCGGATAGGCACGCTGCGCCAGGCGCCCGCCCTTGATGCGCGAGAGGTGCTTGCGGACGGTGTTGATCTCGTGGATGGACGCGCCCGAGGTGAGGAGCGCCCGCGTTACCGCCCGCTTTTCCGCAAGCGAGAGACCGGCGGCGGGCGCGATCCAGTTCGCCGAGGCGCCGCCGGAAACGAGCACCAGCACCAGATCCGCCGGGCCGGCGGAATCCGCCAGCTCGAGCGTGTCCCGCGTCGCGGCAAGTCCGAGCGCATCGGGCACCGGGTGGCCCGCTTCCACCACGCGGACGATCCGCGTCGAGGTCGCGTAGCCGTGGCGAGTGACGGCGATGCCGGCGATGCGGCGTGCCGCGAGCCCGTGTTCGTCGAGGTAGCAGCGCTCGGCGACCTCGGTCATGGAAGCGGCCGCCTTGCCCGCCGCCAGGATGATCAGCCGTCCGGATGGCGGCGGCGGCGGCAGGTGCGCGGGGAGACAGCTTGCGGGGCGCGCGGCGTCGACCGCGGTGCGGAACAGGCCTTCGAGAAAAATGCGGGGCGGAGCCGTCAAATTGCGAATCCTGATGCGGATGACCCAGGCGGATGGCGGAGAGCGCAGATTGTCTGCTTCGCGCCGGATTTGTCATCCCCTGTCGCAGGGCTTGCGGCGCCATCGCCAACCACGCTGGAAACTGCGCGCTGCCATCACTATCCTATTGGCACGGCGAGGTCCGGCGGCCCGCAGGGCCGCCGTGATCGTTCGAGCGAAAGGAGCACCAGCCCATGGCGTTTGACGACACCACCCGCACCGAGCTCGAGGCGGCCGCGTTTCGCCGGCTCATCGAGCACTTGCGCGCGCGTACCGACGTGCAGAACATCGATCTCATGAATCTTGCGGGCTTCTGCCGCAATTGCCTGTCGAATTGGATGAAAGACGCGGCCGATGCCCGCGGCGTGTCGATGTCGAAGGACGAGAGCCGCGAAGCGATTTACGGCATGTCCTACGAGGAATGGAAGGCCAAGCATCAGAAGGAGGCCTCCAACGAACAGCAGGCCTCATTCGAAAAAGCCGGGCCGCACAAGCACTAAATTTCTTGCCCTGTGTACTCCGGGGATGACGGGCCCGGCGCCTTGACCTCGGGGTTCGCAGTTCCGAAACCACTCAGGCGCTGCACTCGTTCGAGTCGCCAGAGGAGGTTTCGATGGCCACTGCTGCCGCTACCAAGGAAGAGCAGCCTGCCAGCGGCTTTGCCAAGGATCATCTGAAAGCCTTTGTCGAACGCATCGAGCGGCTGGAAGAAGAGAAAAAGGCGATCGCCGACGATATCAGGGACGTCTATTCCGAAGCCAAGGCCAACGGCTTCGACGTCAAGGCTTTGCGGGCGATCGTGCGACTGCGCAAGCAGGATGCCGACGAGCGGCGCGAGCAGGAGACGATCCTCGAGACCTATATGCATGCGCTCGGCATGCTCAACTGACGACAGGGATCGGATGTCAGTGCGTAGCCCGCAAGGGGCGGAGCGGAAAGCGGCCGGGTCTTGCCGCGTGGCGAGATCCCGGATTTCGCTGCGCTCCGTCCGGGCTGCGTGGCTCCGACCTTCGGCATCTGAAAGGTAACGCCGCAAGCCGGGTTTCCCCGACTTGCGGCGCCACGCCCCCCGCGATCCCCCCGCGATGGGAAGCAGAATTACCGCAGCGACGCCGTGCTGAATGTGGCCGTCGACATGAAAACCACGGCGCTGCCGTCGAAGCGTTCGCTCGTCATGCCGTGATGCGGATCCTTCGAGAAGGTCAGAAGCATCGTGGCTGCCGGCTTTAACAGATAGGGACCGAGATTGCGGAAGTCCTGGGCGCCGAGCCGCGTCGTCTTCAGGAAGGACTGTGCGCTCGGACTCACGATGACGGCACGCACCCACGGATCATCGACATGGTCGCCGACCCGTACCACGCTCGTGGTCCTGGGCGGCGGCGTCACCGACAGACGGTCGTCGCCCCGCTTGACCGCGACGGTGGTTTCCCGCGGCGGCGCGGCGCGCGGCGCTCCGAACGCCAGCGGAACTGCGCTGGCGGCCGCGATCGATGCGGGTTGCGAGGCATAGGAGAGAGCAGTCGGGATG
>JBAUOM010000603.1:0-8127 GCA_049579765.1 Xanthobacteraceae bacterium | reverse complement strand
AGCTCGAGATTGCCACGCGTCGCCTGGTCGATCGAGAGCGTCGCGCCCTGCGCCTCGCGCAGCGGCGGGGAGAGCGGCGGGCGGCGGCCGAGCTGCGTGCGTTCCACGTAGGTGACGCAAGCGGCCGCGGCCGTGAGCTCGAGTCGCGACAGCACGCCGAAGCTTTCCGTGGTGGAGAGATCGAAATAGCCCGCGAGCCGCCGTTCCGCTGTCGCTCCCTCGAACACGTCGCGGGTGAGCGGGGTCACCGCCGCAAGCGAGCGCAGATAGGGGGCGAGCTCGGCATCGCCGTAGAGCGCATCCGACACGATGACCTCGCCCGGCTCGATGCGGGCGATCTCGGCGGCAAGGCCGGCGCGGTCGCATTCCGCGACGCGGAACTCGCCGGTCGAGATGTCGATGAAGGCGAGCGCGAAGCGGCTCTCTCCGCCGCCCGACATGCGCGCGCGGGCGATCGCGAGCAGGTAATTGTTGCGGCGCGCGTCGAGCAGGGTCTCCTCGGTGAGCGTGCCCGGGGTCACCAAGCGGGTCACGTCACGCCGCACCACGGCCTTGGCCCCGCGTTTCCTCGCCTCGGCCGGGTCCTCGAGCTGCTCACACACCGCCACCCGGTGGCCGAGCGCGATCAGGCGATGCAGATATTCGTCGGCGCGATGCACCGGCACGCCGCACATCGGGATGTCGCGGCCGAGATGCTTGCCGCGCTTGGTGAGCACGATCCCGAGCGCGCGCGCCGCCACCTCGGCATCCTCGAAGAACAGTTCGTAGAAGTCGCCCATCCGGTAGAACAGCAGGGAGTCGGGATTGGCAGCCTTGATCTCGATATATTGCTCCATGACCGGCGTCGCGCGGCCGGCGCCCTCGGCGGGCGTGCCGGATTCGAAACCGGGCGGCGGCAGCGGAGCATCCATGGCGCCGCGACGCTAGCAGATGACGCGGCGCAGTTCATGCGCGTGAGCGGAGATAGCCACAGGGTAGGCCGGTGACCGGTCGCCGACGGCACTGGTCGGAAAAGCAGTTGGACCGAGCCGCTCCGGCAGCGCCCATGACCTCTCTGGAGCGACTCGGCGCTGCCGCTCAGGCCTCCGCGCGGCTCCAAGGCGCGATGCGCCGTTCGGCCCATTTCAGCGCCGCCGTCATGGATACGCCGAGGATCATCAGCAGGAGCACCGGAACGAAGGCCTTGTCCATCTCGAAAATGTGGGTGTAGCGCGTGATCATGTAGCCGAGCCCGGAGATCGAGGTGAAGAACTCCGCGATGATCATGCCGACGAGGCCGCGCCCGATCGCTAGCCGGATGCCGGCCGCGATGAAGGGCACCGACCACGGCAGCAGCACTTGCGTCCACATCTGCACTTCCGATACCCGGAACGAGCGCGCCACCTCGATGATGTTCTGGTCGCATTCCCGCACCCCCTGATAGGTGTTGATCAGGATCGGAAACACGGCGAACAGGAACACGACGATGACCTTGGCCTCCATGTGAATGCCGAACCACAGCACCAGCAGCGGGACGAGCGCGGCCATCGGTGTCGCATAAAGCGCATTGATCGGCATATCGAGCGCCCAATCGACCGGCCGCACGCGTGCCATCAGCACGGCGAGCGGAATCCCGACCAGGACGGCGAGGGCGAGACCGCAGAACAGAACCTGCAGGCTCTGCCAGGTGTAATAGGGAAGCTCGCCGCTGAGCGTGAGATGGTATGCGGCCGCGACGATCTTCGAAGGGTAGGAGAAGAAGATCGGGTTGACGAACGGTCCGCCCAGCTCCCATACGACGAGGATGAAAGCGATAAAGCCGTAACGGTAGATCGGCGCTTGGCGCCAGAATGCAACCTTGCGCTTCGCCGCGGTCACGCGCTCGGCCAAGGCGGCATCGATCTCGCCGGCCTGGGCCTCGTTGATCGCGTCCATGGGTTCAGCTCCGGGCCGTATGATGGCGATGCAGCCGGATCGGCCCTCCCGATCCGGTGTCCCGATTCCGAGGATTTGACATCCTCAGAGAGCCCGCGGCTACAAGAACTTCAAATCCACCGCGCTCGTCCAGCAGACCGACCAGAACTACCCGATTTCCACGAGATCGCCTACGACGATTCGGAGGGACAGACCGGGCCCTTCCACTCGCCCAGTTCCTTGATCGCCTTGTCGGCGAAGGATCGATCGATGACGTCCTCGTATTTCGGGGCTTTTTCCTTGTCGAGGTTGCCGACGCGGATCATCAACTCGGTGGAGAAGGCCACCCGCTCCTGTGAGAGCCCGTGATTGGCGTCCCAGATGCACTGCTTCACCAGGAAGTCGTACGAATCCTTGACCACGTCCTGCGGCAGACCGGTATATTTGACCAGGATCGGAAGGACCTTGGCCGGGTCGCTATACATCATGCGCGTTCCCTTGATATGGGCCTTGACGAAGCCCTCGATGGCGGCGCGCCGGGTGGCGATCGACTTCTCGGACACGACCAGCGCGTTGTAGAGCTGCTTGGGCTGCAGCTCCCACATCCGCGCGATGGCGTGCAGATCGGGCAGCTTTCGCTTGGCGAACATTTCCTGCTCGATATGGAGGATCGCGCTGTCGATCTGGCGGGCCACCAGCGGCGGCACGTCCTCCGACATGATGCTGACGAAGCTCACCTCCTTGGGATCGACCTTGCCCGCCCGCAGCACCGCCCGTGCCAGTACGTCGGCGAAGCCGCCCGGCTCCTGAATGCCGATGCGCTTGCCCTTGAGGTCGGCGGGCGTCTGAATGTCCTTCTGCACCACCATGGAGGCTTCGAGCTTGGGCGAATTGGACAGTATGATCTTGGTCGGTGCTCCCTTGGCGCGGCCGATGATCGAGAACGGACCCGGGGACGAGGAGATATCGACGCTGCCCGCCACCATGGCGCGGTAGGTCTTCACTCCGCCTTCCAGCTCGGCAATCTCGATGTCGAGGCCTTCCTGCTTGAAGAAGCCGAGCTCCTTGGCGACGTGAAGCGGCATGAGCACGATGTTCGGCGGCGTCGTCGGCATGCCGATGACGAGCTTGGTTTGCGCGTGTGCGCTGCCGGCCGCCACGAGCGGCGCGGCGGCGAGCAACGCGATGGTGGCGCGGCGTATCGACATCTTATCCTCCCGTCTTCGATTGCCTCGAGCGCGAACCGCTGCGGCGCGAAGAGATTAGGCGTGTGTTGGCGGAGGGTCTGCCGCCTTCCTGCCGAAGCGTTGGCGATCATCCGACTAAAATCGCGGGAACCGAAACGTCAAAAGCAGCCCGCCATCGTGCCAGATTGTCGCATATGTGAGCGCCGCGGCTGCCGGCTCGTCAAGATGCGGTGGTCCCGACAATTCGGCGCAACTCGCGCAAGCGAGCCCCGCTTGCGGCACAAGCCCGTGCACGCGGTCGCAGTCGAATTTGCCCGACGGAACCTATTTCACCAGCTTCACGCCGGTGACGGCTTCGAGGTTCTTGTAGTCGATCTTCTCCCGGTCGGCCTTGGGAATGTTGAGCGAATCGAGAATCTTCAGCGTCTCGCGCGGGTACATAGTTCCTCCCTCCGGATCGAACGGGCAGTCGGAGGCGAAGACGATCTTCTCCAGGGGAAAGAACTCGAGCCCGCACTTGGTTGCCGGCACGCCGGTGAAGGCTGCGGTGTCGGCGTAGAAATCCTGCTTGAAGTAATCGAGCGGGCGCTTCTTCAGGCTCTTTCGCAAGGAGACGTAGTCCTCGTCGCTGGTGCGCGAGCCCAGCACGTCCCAGCCCGGCCCGATCCGGCCCTCCAGCATGGGCACGATGCCGCCGAAATGGTGCGTGATGATCTTGAGATTGGGATGGGTGTCCATGATCTTGGAGAAGACCAGCCGCGCCATGGCGGCCGCGGTCTCGTACGACCATCCGAACGTCCACCAGATCTCGTAGAGCGACTTCTTCTCGTCGATGTAGTCCGGCATGCTGGCGCCGCGCGCCGGATGCAGCCAGATCGGCTTGCCGAGCTCGTTCATCTTCTTCCAGAACGGCAGGTATTGCGGCCGGTCGAGCGGCTTGCCGGCGACGTTGGTGTAGATCTGCACGCCGAGCGCGCCGAGCTTGATCGCGCGCTCCGCCTCGGCCACCCCGGCGTCGGGCGCGTCGAGCGAAATCTGCGCGACCCAACCGGGGAAGTGGTCCTTCTCCTTGGCGCACAATTCGGCGAAACCGTCATTGATGATGCGGATGAGCTCGTCGATCTGGGCCGGACTCTTGGCGAAGGTTTCGACCGGCGGCTGCGGATAGGACAGGATCTGCTGGTAGTCCTTGTGACCATCGACGATCTTCTTGCGGACATCGACGTCGAACAGCGCGGGCAGGGAGCGCACGCGCTTGCCCATATCCTTGTAGTCGCCGGCCACGTCCTGCATCCTGTCGAAGAATTTTTTCGGGAAGAAGTGCGTATACGCGTCGATCCGCATCTGCGGTCCTCCAGCTTTGCGTGTCTTGCTCGGATATGCGGTATTTCGCCGTCGATATCGCGCGCGGCCCGCGCCGTGATGGGGTGGGATGGACGTGAGTTGTTAACGTCTTGTCCGGCGGGAGTCCATCATCGTGTCTGCCCCGCGGCCACGCGGCGGCGCAACAGGCGGGTCGCGAACATTTCACGCGCGAAAAGGCCGGCTCCCAGCACGAGACCGGCGACGTCGGTCAGCTCGCCGTGGGGGACCGCGTCGGCCGGGATGAACAGCAATAGTCCCGCGACGCCAAAACCGACCCGCATCGGCACGCTCAGGGGGCGCGTGCAATAGCCCGCGAATGCCGCGCAGATCATCCACACGCCCGCGAGCGAGGTGAGCAGCGCCAATACGACGGCGCCGGGATCGCCTTCGAACAGGAGCGAGGGCGCGCGCACGAAAAGAACCGGAATGATGAAGGCGATCCAGCCGAAGCGCACCGCGTACCAGCCGGTTTTCATCGCGTCGGTCTTGGCGAGCGCGGCGGCTGCGTAGGCCGCGAGCGCGACAGGCGGCGTGATCATCGACATCATGCCGAAGTACAGGACGAACATGTGCGACGCCATCGGCGAGAGGCCGACCTTGACCATAGCCGGTGCGACCAACGCGGCGAGCAGGACATAGACACCGACCGTCGGCATCCCCATGCCGAGGACGATGGACACCAGTGCTGCGAGGAACAGCAGCACCCAGATGTTGCCGGTTCCGATCTGGACGAGCATCAGGGTGAGCGCGAAGCTCAGGCCCGATATGTTGAGGACGCCGATGATGAAGCCGGCCGCCGCCGTGATCATCAACAGATCGAGCGAGGCCAGGCCGGTGCTGTGCAGCGCCTCCACGACCGCCCGCAGCGTCAACCGCTTGCCATCGTAGCCGATCAGCATCCCGGTGACGAACAGCACGGCGGCTCCGCCGAGCGCGGAGAGTTCTGGCGACCAGTTCAGCCAGAACAGCGCGAAGATCAGGGCGATGAACGGCAGCAGAAAATGCCATCCCCGCGCCAGCACGCGGCCGACTGGAGGGATCTGCGATTGATCGACCGGTGCGATGCCGGCGCGCGCGGCGAGCAGGTCGGCCTGGATGAAGAGCGAATAGTAGTAGAGCAGCGCCGGCAGCGCCGCGGCGATCGCCACCTCGCGGTACGGCACTTGCAAGAATTCAGCCATCAGGAAGGCGGCGGCACCCATCACCGGCGGCATCAGCTGGCCGCCGGTCGAGGCGACCGATTCGATCGCGGCGGCGATGTGCGCGGGGTAGCCGCCTCGGCGCATCAGCGGGATGGTGATGACGCCGACCGACGCGACGTTGCTGACTGCGCTTCCCGATATCATGCCGAACAGGCAGGAGGCGGTGACCGCGATCTTGGCCGAACCGCCCCGGTAACGGCCCATCAACGCGAGCGCGATGTCGGTGAAGAACGCGGACCCGCCGGACGCGAACAGCAGCTGACCGAAGAAGATGAAGGCGATCACGATCGTGGTCGCCACCATCATCGGCAAGCCGAGCATGCTTCCCGGGTCCCAGACCAGATAATAGGCAAGCTGGGAAAGCTTCACCGGGCGACCGGCGAGCTCGCCCGGAACCAGGTGGCCGACCAAGGCGTAGCAGAGAAATACGACGACGACGATCACCAATGCCGGTCCGGCCACGCGTCGCAGCCCTTCGAGCACCAGCGGGATCGCCGCGAACGCCACGACGAGGCCGTCGACCGGGCGCGCGGTCATTTCCTCGGAGAGCGTCGGGAAGCGGACCGCGATGTAGCCGCCGACGACGAGGCTCAGTGCGCCGAGCGCCCAGTCGTACCAGGGCACGTAGGGGCGCGGCGCCCCGCGCCGGAACGGCTGCGTGAGGTAGACGAGCGCGAGCCCCAGTCCGAGCATTCCCGCGAGGAATTGCTCATTGAACAGCAGGAGCCCGAGCACATTGCGGTAGAACTGCAGCGCAAAGCCGATCGAGCCCAGCGTGAGCAGCGCCGCCGCGACTGCTATGAGGCGGCGGCCGCTCGCGGAGGCAGATGCCGGCGGAGCCGGAGAGGCTTCGGTTTCCACTTGGTTCGGCGGGTCTCAGCCGCGCGCGCTCAGCTCGCCGGCTTGGGCGGCCAGGCGCCGATCTCGGTGTAATACTTGATGGCACCCGGGTGGAACTGCACGGGGTCCATTTTCTTGGCCATGCGATCAGGCATGAAACCGGCCAGCGGCCCGAAGCCGGAGGCCAAGTCCGCCTTGTGGTCGTGCATGATCTTGGCGAGCTTGTAGACCGCTTCGTCCGGCACGTCCTTGTTGACGACGACCAGGTAGTCGTAGGCGTAGACCATCGTCGGCTCCAGGATGCCGTAACGGCCCTTGGCCGGCTCGAGCTTCGTCGCATATGCGACCGGAATGAACTTGTGCATCCGCGCCATCGCCTCGGGCGAAGGATCGATCGGCAGCACCCGCAAGCCGCCGACCTTGGCGTCGGTTTCGGCAACCGCGCCGGAGCCGAGAGCGAACATGAAGGTGTCGGCCTTGCCTTCGGCGAATTCGTTGGCGCCGCCGAGAACGTTCGGCACCGGCACCTTCTGGATGTCGTCGTAGCTCAAGCCGCCGTTCGCGAGCGTCCCTTTCACCAGGACGTCGAGCACCCGCTGGCTGACGTAATCGGTCGGCACGCGCTTGCCCTTGAGATCGGCGATGGTCTTGATCGGCGAATCCTTGCGGACGTGCAGCACCGAATAGAGCGGAGTCAGAATGGCTACGACGCGCACGTCGGGCTGGGGCTTGCCGTCGTAGATCACCTTGCCGGTGACCGCATAGTTCGTTTCCAGCTCGTTGGCGAGGCCGAACTCGATCTCCTTGGCGTTGACCGCCGGTACGTAGGCGCTGGTTCCGCCATAGGGCTGGATGCGGAGCGCCAGTCCGTTGTCGGAGGCCACCTTGGCGATGGCCGCCCCGGCAGAGTAGGTGAAAAATCCCTGCTTGCCGGTGCCAAGCCCGTACATCTGCGCCGCCGCCGGGGTACCCGCGGCAAGCGCGGCCGTGACGGCTCCGACGAGGACGGCGATCGATTTCGGCGACGTGGCCATGCGGTTCCTCCTGGATTATTCGGTTATGGCGGATTGCGTTGCAGCGTTCCTAGCAAATTCGGGAACCGCGGTCACGCCGCGCGGCGGTGCAGACTGTCGCACCGAAGCGACCGTCGGCACGACCGATGGCCGGCATTGAGCGGCGGCTCGAACGCCGGGGGCTTCTTTGCCGGCCCAGCCGGCGCGCAACTGCGCTGCGGCTTATTCGGCGGCGATACGCAACGCGTTGTGCTCCTCGAGCGCGGCGAGGCAGCGCGCGAGTGCCTCGCCCTCGGGATCGGTGAGGGCTGCCGCCCGAGCGCTGGCGATGGCGTCGATGCCGCGGGCGAGCGGGATGTGCCCGGCCAGCACCGGGCGGATGACGCGGGTCTCGATCAGGCGGTAATTGCCCGCGCCGCGTTTCAAGGTGTCGCCATAGCCCTTGATCAGCCGCGCGCATTCCGCGACCTCGAGCCCGAGATCGCTCGAAAGTCGCGCCGCGTCGACGACGAGCCCGAGCCAGACATCGATGGCGCGTTGCTCCTCGCGGAAGCGGTAGGACCTGGGACGCCAGCGAGCGAGCTTGGCCAGGGCCCAGAAGCGCAAAAAGCCCGAGATCGAGGTGCT
>JBAUOM010000602.1:0-3015 GCA_049579765.1 Xanthobacteraceae bacterium | reverse complement strand
TATGGGCAAAAACTACGGTTCGCTGCGAACCGGGGCTTCAATTCTTGCCGCTAGGGTCGCAACCAATGCGGCGCAGGGCAGCCGTGGGGATTCGAGGACAGACCATGCGATTCCTGATGCGAATGGCGTTCTGGCTTACTGTCATTCTGGCGTTGCTGCCGAGTGGCGGATCGCAGCCCACGCCAAAGGTCAATGTGAGCGCGGTCGATGCAATGTCGGCGGCAACGGCAACGGTGACCGACATGCGAGCGTTCTGCGAACGCCAGCCCGATGCCTGCAGCGTAGGGTCGCAGGCGGCGGCCGCGTTCGGACAGCGGGCGCAAGCCGGGGCCAAGATGCTGTACGAATACATCAACGAGCACTTCGGCGCTCACGACGGCGGACCGGCGGAAAATACTGCGAAGAGCAACGCGGTCCCGATGCCCACTTCGCGCCCTTCGCAGCACACGCTTTCACCGGCCGATTTGGCGCCGGCCTGGCACGGCCCGCAGCCCCGCAAGGAAGCGCGTGGCGACCGCCCGGTCTAGGGAGGGCGGCGCCGCCGTCGAAGTGGCGCCTGCCGCCGTTCGACCGCGCCGAAAGTGTTGTTGCCTCCCGGAGTTTCGCAGGAGGCGCCGCCGTGCCTATATAAGCCATGCGCCAGGACATGACGGAGCCTTGCCCGACCCCCATGACGACGCTCGACGAGATCATCGATAATTTTTCTCTGCTCGAGGAGTGGGATGACCGCTACCGCTACGTCATCGAGCTCGGCCGCAACCTGACCCCGCTGTCCGAGCGCGACCGTACCGAAGCGAACAAGGTACAAGGCTGCGCCAGCCAGGTCTGGCTCGCGACCACCGTGCGCCCGGACGGACAGCGCGGCCCCGTGCTCAACTTTTCGGGCGACAGCGATGCCCATATCGTGCGCGGGCTCATCGCCATCTTGTTCGTCATGTTTTCCGGCAAGCACGCCGGCGATATCCTTTCGGCCGATGCCATCGCCCTGTTCGAGCGCCTGGGCCTGCGCGAGCACCTGACCCCGCAGCGCTCGAACGGCTTCCGGTCCATGGTCGAGCGGATTCGTGCCGATGCCCGCTCGGCGTTGGCGACAACGGCGGCATGAAGGCGTCCCGGGCCGGGTCAGGGCTCGGTCCGTGCCGGCCGGCTCGTGCCCGGACTTTTTTTGCCGCGCCGTGGAACTGGCTCGGCATTTGCCTGTCATCCTCCGGTGGCCTCAATCGAACCCCCCAAGGAACGAAAGGGGCTGCCAGGCCCCGGCGACAACCTCCCCGGGGCCTTCCGTTTGGAAGCCAGCGGGATGCTACTTGCGCCGGCGCCGCTGCTGGCCAAGCCCCATCTGCTTGGCGAGGTGCGAGCGCGCTGCCGCGTAGTTGGGCGCAACCATCGGATAATCGGCCGCCAACCCCCATTTCTCGCGGTACTGCTCCGGGGTCATATTGTATTGCGTGCGCAGGTGGCGCTTGAGCGACTTGAACTTTTTCCCGTCCTCCAGGCAGACGATGTAGTCCGGCGTGATCGACCGCTTGACCGAGACGGCCGGCTTCGGCGGCTCGCTCGACAGGTCGCTGTGACCGCTCGACACCCGCGTCAGGGCGGAATGCACCTGCCCGATCAGCGCCGGCAAGTCCGCCGTCGGCACCGAATTGTTGCTGACATAGGCCGAGACGATCGAGGCCGTCAGCTCGATGAACGTTCCACTCGATGTATTATTGCCCATTGATGGTGGTTCCTGCCGCGTCTTGAACTCGTGGTCGCGCAGTGAAGCTGCATTTGCGGGTATTCGAGGTTGCCGGTGGGGCCGAGCCGCAGACCAGACGCGGCAAATGACCCCTAAAAGCTGACTCACCTGTATTTCTATTCTTTGATCGTGAAAATGGCAAGAAGTGTTGTGCACACTGCGTACACAATCCTTCGTTATTATTGAGATCTCGCTGGAGTGATACAGTTCAACCTTTCACGCCAACTGGTTCGACCGAGCATCATTGATCGACCCGCGCCCGAAAACATCGAGAGCGTCCACCGAGGGCCGCTTGCCGGCGGGCAAGGCGCGCGAACACGATTGCGGCAAGGGACCGACGTTTGATCGGACCGCTGTTGCCGTCCGTCGGCGCTGCGCTACATGATGCCGTACGAAAGGCGTCGCGCCGAGAAGGAGGCCCATGCCTGCCATCCGCCCTGCAAAGGTCGCCAAGAGCGACGAAGAATGGAAAAAGCAACTCACGCCCGAACAGTATTACGTCACGCGTAAGCACGGCACGGAGCGCGCTTTTTCGAATCCGCTCAACCGCGAAAAGCGCGACGGCGAGTTCAAATGCGTGTGCTGCGGCGCGAGGCTCTTCACGTCCGATACCAAATTCGATTCCGGCACCGGATGGCCGAGTTTTTGGGCCCCCGTTGAGCCCGACGCGGTGAGCGAACACGAGGATCGCTCTTGGTTCATGCGCCGGACCGAGGTTCGTTGCGCGTCATGCCATGCGCATCTCGGTCATGTCTTCCCCGACGGCCCGAAGCCGACCGGCGCGCGCTACTGCATCAACGGCGTCGCGCTGACGTTCGCGCCCGGCGCGACCGCGAAGAAGTGAGCCGAGGACAGAGAACGGAAAACGCGAAACGCTGCCGCCGTCCGTCTCCTTCCGCTGTCGGCCGGCTACGAGTTGCTTTCGATGTGCGCGCGCAATTCGGCGATGGAGCCGAACCTGACGGTTCCTTGCGGAAGCTTGGCTTCGATCGATCCATCGGCGTAGAGCGTATAGGCCATGCCGTCGATGACGCCGGATTTCAGGATCGCAACGCTGGGCGGCTCCTCGACCGCGGATGCGGTTTCGGGTGGCGTGTCTTGGGCCTCGGCGGCGGCCGGGCCGGGCTGGGCTTGGGCCTGATCGGGCTGCGGCTCGGGCTCGGCGGCGGGCCGAACGGCGTCGAAACTCTCAGGCGCGGGCGCGGCAGGGCGCGGCTTCGCGCGGAACAGAAAATCCAGCCGTGACGCCTTCAAGGCTTCGACCGCCGCACCGC
>JBAUOM010000601.1:0-8058 GCA_049579765.1 Xanthobacteraceae bacterium | reverse complement strand
CTCGGCCAGGAGGCGCGGCTGCACGACTACAAGCGCGACGCCATGCTCGCCTTCGTGCGCGCCAACAAGCTCAACAAGTACATCACCTCGGGCGGCCGCAAGCCGAAGATCGGCGTCATCACCGTCGGCAAGAGCTACCTCGACGTGCGCCAGGCGCTCGACGAGCTCGGCATCGACGAGGTCGCCTGCAACGATCTCGGCATCCGCCTCTACAAGATCGGCTGCCCGTGGCCGATCAGCCAGCGCGATCTCAAGGAGTTCGCCGCAGGTCTCGAGCTCATCATCGTCGTCGAGGAGAAGCGCTCGCTCATCGAGGTGCAGGTGCGCGAGGAGCTCTACGGCACCGCCAACCAGCCGGTCTGCATCGGCAAGAAGGACGAGCAGGGCAACTGGCTGTTCCCGGTGAAGGGCGCGCTCGATCCCAACGAGGTCGCGATCTGCATCGGCGAGCGGATCCTGCAGCGGGTCGGGCCCAACGAGCAGATCGCGGCGCGCGTCACCCAGCTCAAGGAGGCGCAGCGGATTCTCGCCGAGACGCAGGACGTGGCGGTGCGCATCCCCTATTTCTGCTCGGGCTGTCCGCACAACACCTCGACCGTGGTGCCGGAGGGCATGCGCGCTTATGCCGGCATCGGCTGCCATTACATGGCGCAGTGGATGGACCGCTCGACGCTCGGCTACACCCAGATGGGCGGGGAGGGGGCCAACTGGATCGGCGAGGCGCCGTTCTCGAAGCGCCCGCACGTTTTCCAGAATCTCGGCGACGGCACCTACAACCATTCCGGCTACATGGCGATCCGCGGCGCGATCGCGGCGAACGTCAACATCACCTACAAGATCCTGTTCAACGACGCCGTGGCCATGACCGGCGGGCAGGCCAATGACGGCGGGCTCACGGTGCCGCAGATCGCGCGCCAGGTGGCGGCGGAAGCGGCCAAGCGCGTCGTGGTCGTCACCGACGAGCCGTGGAAATATGCAAGGCGCGAGGACTGGCCGCGCGGGCTCACCATCCATCACCGCGACGAGCTGATCTCCGTGCAGCAGGAGCTCGCCAAGATCCCCGGCGTGACCGTTCTGATCTACGACCAGACCTGCGCCGCCGAGAAGCGCCGCCGCCGGAAGCGCGGGCGGTTCCCGGATCCCGACAAGCGCGTGATCATCAACGAGCTCGTCTGCGAAGGTTGCGGCGACTGCGGCGTGAAATCGAATTGCGTCTCGGTGCAGCCGCTGGAGACCGAATGGGGCCGCAAGCGCACCATCGACCAGTCGAGCTGCAACAAGGACTTTTCCTGCGTGAAGGGCTTCTGCCCGTCGTTCGTCACCGTCCACGGCGCCAAGCTCAAGCAGGGCACCGGCGTTGCGGCCGACCATGCCCTGCCGCCTCTGCCGGAGCCGGCCCTGCCGGCGATCCGCAAGACCTACGACATCATCGTGACCGGCGTCGGCGGCACCGGCATCGTCACCATCGGCGGCATCCTCGGCATGGCTGCCCATCTCGAGGGCAAGGGCGTCGGCGTGCTCGACATGGCCGGCCTGGCGCAGAAGGGCGGCGCGGTCTACAGCCACATGCGCATCGCCGAGCGGGCGGAGGATATCCACGCCATCCGCATCGCCGCCGGCGGCGCCGAGCTCGTGCTCGGCGGCGACATCGTCGTGGCGGGCAACCGCAAGGTGCTCGCGGCGGTCAAGCACGGCGTGACCGAAATGGTCGTCAACCTCGCCGAGTTCCTGCCCGGCGACTTCACCCGCAACGCCGACTTCTCGCTGCCGACCGAGCGGCTCAAGCGCGCCATCATCGCCGATGCCGGCCGCGAGAAGACGCACTTCATCGACGCCACGCGGGCGGCGACCGCGCTCTTCGGCAACAGCGTCGGCGCCAATATCTTCCTCGTCGGCTACGCCTACCAGCTCGGCGCCGTCCCGCTCGCGGCGGCATCGATCGAGCGCGCGATCGAGCTCAACGGCGAAGCCGTGGAGATGAACAAGGCCGCCTTCCATTGGGGGAGGCGGGCCGCTTGCGAGCCGGCCGCGGTCGAGGCGCTGATCAAGCCCGCGCCGGACGCGGACGGCGACGCGCGGCGGCTATCGCGCTCCCTCGAGGAGTCGATCGAGCGCCGTGTTGACTTCCTCACCGCCTATCAGAGCGCGGCCTATGCCGCGCGCTATCGCCGCTTCGTCGAGAAGGCGCGGGCGGTCGAGGCGGCGCGCGCCCCCGGCAGGAGCGGCCTGGCCGACGCAGTCGCGCGCTATCTCTTCAAGCTGATGGCCTACAAGGACGAATACGAGGTCGCCCGCCTCTATGCCGACGACTCCTTCGCCAAGCAGGTCGCCCGCGAGCTCGGCGGCGAGAACCTGCGCCTCCACGTGCATCTCGCTCCGCCGCTCCTCGCCCGTCGCGACAAGGTCACGGGCGAGCCGAGGAAGATGACGTTCGGGCCGTGGATCTTCCCGCTGTTCGCCCTGCTGGCGAAATTCAAGTTCCTGCGCGGCACCGTGTTCGATCCGTTCGGCTATTCGACCGAGCGCAAGACCGAACGCGCGCTCGTGCGCGACTACGAGACCATGCTCGAGGAGGTGTTCTCGAAGCTCGATGCCGACAACCACCATATCGCGGTCGGCCTCGCCGCCATCCCGGAAAAGATCCGCGGCTTCGGGCATGTCAAGATGCGCCACCTCAAGGCGGCCAAGGCCGACGAGGCGGCGCTGCTCGATCAGTTCCGCGCCGGCCCGGCGCCGCTGCTCAAGGCGGCGGAATAGTTCCAAGCCTCGGGCCAGCATCAAGCGAGGCGCGATGCGGGACCAGTCCGGCCACGCGGCGGCGGACCCGGGTTAAGCCACGGCAGCGACGCAGACGCGGGCCAAGCGCGCTTTAGCCTCCCTCCGGGTGGCTGCGTCGGTCCGGCTACACAAAGTGCTGACTTGACCCGGGCCTGAGCCCATTTTCTTATGCCCGGACAACGATCCGCCGGCGAACGGCGGCAAAGTCGCATGGCCCGCGCGGCTCGACGCGGTGAACTGGGAGGACTGCCGTGGCGACCCACGTCGCTCGCGCCTGCACCTTGAGCAAGCCGCCGATCCGCAACGTGCCGGAGCGCGGCGCATGAGCGCGGCCGAGCGCCTCCTGGAGGTGGCGGACGTCTCGATCCGGTTCGGCGGCGTACAAGCGCTGACCGACGTCAGCTTCCACGTCGAGCGCGGCCAGGTGTTCTCGATCATCGGGCCCAACGGAGCCGGCAAGACATCGATGCTCAACTGCATCTCCGGGCGCTATCGGCCGACGAAGGGGCAGCTCTTCTACAAGGGCCAGCCGCTCGCCGGCCACTCGATCAACGACCGCGCCCGGCTCGGTATCGGGCGCACGTTTCAGAACCTGGCCCTGTTCAGCCACATGTCGGTGCTCGACAACATCATGGTCGGACGCCACCATCTGATGCGCAACAACTTCGTCACCGGCATGCTGTATTGGGTCGGCGGGGCGCAGCGCGAGGAGCAGGAGAATCGCCGCAGGGTCGAGGACATCATCGACTTTCTCGAGATCCAGCACGTGCGCAACGAGCCGGCCGGCACCTTGCCCTACGGCCTGCGCAAGCGCGTCGAGCTGGCGCGCGCGATCGCCATCGAGCCGGAGCTGATCCTCCTCGACGAGCCGATGGCCGGCATGAACCTCGAGGAGAAGGAGGACATGGCCCGCTACGTCATCGATCTCAACCAGGAGCTCGGCAAGACGGTGGTCATGATCGAGCACGACATGGGCGTGGTGATGGACATCTCGCAGCGTGTCATGGTGCTCGATTTCGGCAGGAAGATCTGCGAGGGGAGCCCGGACGAGGTGCTCGCGAACGAGCACGTGAGGCGCGCCTATCTCGGCGAGGAGGACGACGCCCTTGACGAGGAGGAAGAGGAGCGCGCGGCCCCATGATGGATGTGCGCACCGAGACCGTGCGCGTGGAGGGCTCGACCTGTGGTTGGCCCAAGGCCGCGGGCATCGTCGCCGAGGTCGCGGCGCACGAGACCACGCCGCGCATGCTCGCGCGCAACGCCCGTCAATATCCCGACCTGGTCGCGCAGCGCGAGAAGGAGTTCGGCATCTGGACCGCCTACACTTGGCGTTCGGTCGAGGAGCACGTGCGCCGCATGGCGGCCGGTCTTGCGGCGCTCGGCGTCGCGCCCGGCGATGTCGTCGTGCTCATCGGCGACAACCGGCCGGCCTGGGTCTGGGGCGAGATCGCCGCGCATGCCTGCCGGGCCCGCAGCCTCGGCATCTACCGCGACGCGCTGGAGGACGAGATCGCCTATCTCGCCGACTACACCGCGCCGAAGGTGGCTATCGCCGAGGACGAGGAGCAGGTCGACAAGCTCCTCAACCTCGACGGCCGCATCCCGAGCATCGAGCGCATCGTCTATCTCGACCCGCGCGGCATGCGGAAATACGACGACCCGCGCCTCATGTTCATCGCCGATCTCGAGGCTGCCGGCCAGGCCGCGCTGGACCGTGATCCCCGCGGCTACGAGCGCATGGTCGCCGCGACGCGCCCCGACGACGTTGCCATTCTGTGCACGACCTCGGGCACGACCTCGCATCCCAAGCTGGCCGAGTGGACGCACCGCGCCTTCCTCGGCCACGCCGCCTGCTATCTCGAGGCCGATCCCAAAGGCGCGGACGACGAATATGTCGCGGTGCTGCCGCTCTCCTGGGTCATGGAGCAGATGTATTCGGTGGCCTGGAACCTGATCGCCCGGATGAAGGTGAACTTCCCGGAGGAGCAGGCCACGGTGATGGCCGATCTGCGCGAGATCGGACCGACTTTCCTGCTGCTGGCGCCCCGCGTCTGGGAGCAGATCGCCGCCGACGTGCGCGCCCGGATGATGGACGCGAGCGCCTGGAAACAGGCGATCTACGCCTGGGGCGTGCGGCACGGGGTCGCGGCGGTCGAGCGGGGCTCCCGCTCCTGGCTCGCCGACAAGCTGTTGTTCGCCGCTTTGCGCGACCGGCTGGGCTTCAAGAACCTCGCCTCCGCCGCCACCGGCGGCGCCGCGATGGGCCCCGATACGTTCAAGTTCTTCCTCGCCATGCGCGTGCCGTTGCGCCAGCTCTACGGCCAGACCGAGGCGCTGGGCGCGCATACCATCCACCGTCCGGACGACGTCCATCACGAGACCGTCGGCTACCCGATGCCCGGCGTCGAGATCGCGATCAAGGATCCCGATCCGGAGGGGCTCGGCGAGATCGTCGTGCGGCACCCGCACATGATGGCGGGCTACTACAGGAATCCCGCCGCCGGCGCGGATGCCTTCGCCGCCGGCGGCTGGCTCCTGACCGGCGACGCCGGTTACCTGACGCCGGGCCGCCACCTCGTCGTCGTCGATCGCGCCAAGGACCTGGCGGTGACTTCCACCGGGGTACGCTTCTCGCCGCAATATATCGAGAACAAGCTCAAGTTCTCGACCTTCGTCGCCGAGGCGGTGATCATCGGCGCCGGCCGGCCTTACCTGACCGCCATCATCTGCATCCGCTATTCGGTGGTGGGCAAATGGGCCGAGAAGCGCCGCATCGCGTTCACCACCTACACCGATCTCGCCGCGCGCCCGGAGGTCTATGCCTTGCTCCGCCGCGAGGTCGAGATCGTCAATGCGTCGCTGCCCGAGGGCCAGCGCATCCGCAAGTTCGTGCTGCTGTACAAGGAGCTCGACGCCGACGACGGCGAGCTGACCCGCACGCGCAAGGTCCGCCGCGGCGTGGTCGCCGAAAAGTACGGCGCCATCATCGATGCGCTCTATTCCGACGCCGGCCATGTCGACATCGACACCGTGATCCATTTCCAGGACGGCACCCGGCAGCGCATCGTGACCAAGTTGAAGAACGAGAGCCTCGCGGCGGAGGCGGGCGGAACGGGCCGCGCATGAATTGGGACCTGCTCGTCCAGCTGCTGGTCAACGGGCTCATCGTCGGGATGCTCTACGGCGTTGTCGCGATGTGCTTCACGCTGATCTACAAGTCGACGCAGGTGGTCAATTTCGCCCAAGGCGAATTCCTGGTGCTCGGCGCCTGGATCTGCTGGTTCTTCATCGTCAAATGGCAGCTGCCGTTCGTGGTCGCCTTCGCCTTCGCGCTGGTGTTCACCACCCTCTACGGCATTCTCGTGCAGGTGGTGATCCTGCGTCCCCTGATCGGCGAGCCGATCATCTCCGTCATCATGGTGACCATCGGCCTGTCGATCTTCATGCAGGCCTTGATGAACTGGACCTTCGGCAACAACGCCGCCCGCTTCCCGGAGGTGTTCGGCGCCGGCAAGGTCACCATCGCCGGTCTCAACGTCGAGACCGCCTACCTCATGAGCTTCGTGCTGTCGCTGGTGATCATGATCGTGTTCTTCTATTTCTTCCGCTATTCGCGCTACGGCCTGGCGATGCGCGCGACCGCCTACAACCAGCAGATCGCGCAAAGCCTCGGCATCTCGGTCAAGCAGGTATTCGCCATGGCCTGGGCCATCTCGGCGCTGGTCTCCGGCGTCGCCGGCGTCGTGCTCGGCCTCGTCAACGCGGTCTCCAACTCGCTGGCGATCATCGGCATCAAGGTGTTTCCGGCGGTCATCGTCGGCGGCCTCGATTCGATCGTCGGCGCGGTGGTCGGCGGCGTCATCATCGGACTGCTGGAGAACCTGGCCGAGTTCGTCGACGGCCAGTACCTGCACATCGGCAACATGTATACCGTCGCCCCGTTCTACGTGCTCATCATCATCCTGATGATCCGGCCCTACGGCCTGTTCGGCACCGAGAACATCGAGCGGCTGTGAGGCGGGAGCGCCAAGGCCATGTCCTTCGTGCCCTATCCCCGGCCCTGCGGCGACTTCCGCACCAGTTACGCCGCGGACATGACTTTATTCCGCACGCGGGGCGCGACCATCATGGCGTGGGCCGGCGTTGCGCTGCTGCTCGCCGCTCCCCTGGTCGCCAGCGATTACGTGCTGAGCCAGCTCATTCTGATCGGCATCTACGGCATCGCCGCGCTCGGGCTCAACGTGCTGGTCGGCTTCACCGGCCAGATATCGCTGGGCCACAGCGCGTTTTTCGGTTTCGGCGCGTTCGCCTCCGCTTGGCTCGGCACCGCGCACGGGGTGCCGCCGCTCGTCAGCATTCCCATCGCCGGGCTGATGACGACCGCGCTGGGCATGATCTTCGGCATCCCCGCCGCCCGTCTCAAGGGGCTCTATCTCGCCATCGCCACGCTTGCCGCGCAGTTCATTCTCGAGGACTTCTTCGCCCGCGCGGACTGGTTGTCCGGCGGCTCGTCGGGCGCGCCGGCGGAACGCGCGAGCCTGTTGGGCATGCCGCTCGATACCGATGGGAGATATTTCTACCTGGTGCTGTTCTGGTTCGTCTTGAGCTATGTCGGCGTCGCCAACCTGATGCGCACGCGCGACGGACGGGCGCTGATCGCCGTTCGCGATCACTACCTGTCCGCCGAGGTGATGGGCATCAACCTGACCCGGTACCGCATTCTCTCCTTCGGCATATCGAGCTTCTTCGCCGGCATCGGCGGCGCGCTCTATGCGCACTATCTCGGCTTCGTCTCCGCCGAGGCGTTCACCATCCTGCTTTCCATCCAGTTTCTCGCGATGATCATCATCGGCGGGCTCGGATCGATCGCGGGCTCGGTGCTCGGCACCGCCTTCATCCTGCTGCTTCCGCAGGTGATGCAGGCAGGCGCCTCGTCGTTCGCCGATTTGTTTCCGGCCATGCAGCAGGGCGTCGCCTATATCAAGGAAATGTCGATCGGCGCCGCGATCATCCTGTTCCTGATCTTCGAGCCGGAAGGTCTGATCCACCGCTGGCAATTGATCCGCGCCAGCTTCAAGCTCTATCCTTTCTCGTACTAAAGCGGTTTCCGTTCGTGTTGACGCAGAACGGTGCCGCGTGTTCGGTGTGCTCCCCGCCCCCTTTTGAGGAGGGGTTGGGGGTGGGGGTCGTGCGATTGACGCACCGATGTCGCCGAACGCACCACCCCCCTCCCCAGCCCTGCCCCACCGCAAGTCGGGCTTGCCCGACTTGCGCACTCAT
>JBAUOM010000600.1:0-2150 GCA_049579765.1 Xanthobacteraceae bacterium | reverse complement strand
GGTTGGGCGAGCGAGTCGAGGTGCGCCGCCTCGATCTCGCCGCGCCGGCGGCGCTCGCGGCGCCCGAACTCGCTCCCGGCTCGGCCGGCCGCGTGCTGATGAATCCGCCGTTCGGCGATCCGGCGCGCGAGAACGTCTCGCCCGATGCGCGCCGGCGGCTCGCTCACGCGGCAACGCCGCAGACGCTCTCGCTGTGGATCGATAGCGCCGCGCGGCTGCTCATGCCGGACGGGGTGCTCACCCTGATCTGGCGCGCTGACGGGTTCGCCGATGTCGTTCGCGCGCTGGATCCCGCCTTCGGCGGCGTGACGGTGCTGCCGGTGCATTCCAAACCCGGGGAGCCGGCCATCCGTATCCTCGTGCGGGCGGTCAAGGCGAGCCGCGCACCGTTCGCGCTGCTTCCGGGTCTCGTCCTCAACGACCGTGCCGGGCGCCCGACCGCGGAGGCCGAGGCGGTGTTGCGGGAGGGCGCGGTTCTGCCGCTGGCGGAAATGTGAACACGCGGCGGCCCGCCGCGCCGACGGCTGTCACGCGGCGGTGATCAGGTGCTTGGCCCGGCCGACTTGCGGGCGGAATCGGCGTGCGACAGCGCGGCGATGACGCCGATCAGGAGCATCAGCAGGTAAATCTTCAGCATGCTCTCCCACCTCGCGGTTGCCGGCGGTCGACCTCGGGAACCTTCCGTGCAATAAGCACTTCAGTCGTTGACGAAAGGTAACTTGAGGCGAGCCGGCCGGCGGCCCAAGACGCGGCATCACGTCGCGTCGCAGCGGCAGCCCGGTGCGCGTCGCGCCGCTATTGTGAGACTGGAACGCAGCGTTATGTCCGATCACAACATGTCCGAGCATTTGCGGCAGCTGTTCGCGAGCGCGCGCGAAGCGCTGCGGCCGTTTCTGCCGAAACGGCTGCGCGGCGACCGGCCGGTCGTGCCGGTGGTTCGGCTCTCCGGCGTGATCGGCCTTGCCCCGCCCTTGAGATCCGCCCTCACGCTCGCCGCCGTCGCGCGTCCGCTCGAGCGTGCCTTCGGCATGCGCCGCGCGCGCGCGGTCGCGCTGCTGGTCAATTCGCCCGGCGGCTCGCCGGTGCAATCGCATCTGATCTATCGCCGCATCCGCGAGCTCGCGGCCGAGAGCGGCCGGCCGGTGATCGTCTTTGCCGAGGATGTCGCCGCCTCCGGCGGCTACATGATCGCCTGCGCCGGCGACGAGATCGTCTGCGATCCATCCTCGATCGTCGGTTCGATCGGCGTCGTCGGCGGGTCGTTCGGATTTTCCGGGCTCATGGAGAAGCTCGGCATCGAGCGCCGGCTCTACACCTCCGGCGATCACAAGGCCATGCTCGACCCGTTCCTGCCGGAGAAGCCCGACGACGTCGAGCGGCTCAAGTCGGTGCAGCGGGAAATCCACGAGGGCTTCATCGAGCTGGTCAAGCGCAGCCGAGGCGCGCGGCTCAAAGGCCCGGAAAAAACCTTGTTCTCCGGCGAGTACTGGACCGGCAGCAAAGCCGTCGAGCTTGGCCTCGCCGACAGCCTCGGCGACCTGCGCGGCACCTTGCGGGCGCGCTTCGGCGACGATGTCGTCACCCCGCTCGTGTCGCCTGCGCGCGGCTGGTTCGGCCGCGTGCAGCCCGGCGTCGACACGGCCGGCTTGGGTTTGGCGCGTGCTGCGGATTTCGCCGGAGATCTCGTCTCGGCGCTCGAAGCGCGTGCATTGTGGGGGCGTTACGGGTTATAAGGCCGTTCGAAGAGGAGACCAATCATGCCCCCCTTCCTCATCTCGCCATTGATCAAGGTTGCGCTCGGGGTGCTGGGCGCGGGTGCCGTCGTTCATTGGGCCGTGAAAGAGGTCCGGCGCATCAACCAGGAACTGGAACGGGTCAAGACCGCCTCCGCCATCGATCCGCGCTCGCTGCCCAAGCTGCGCCGCGATCCGCATACCGGCGAGTGGCGCCCGAACTGACCGGTTTTCGCCGGAGGCCGTCGCACTTGCGATTTTGCGGGCGCGAATGCCGCCGTTGGCGCGAGCGCGTGCGGGCAGGGTCGCGTTCTTGACCCTCCCGCCGATAGGTCTAAAGCATGATCCCGAAAAGTGTGCAGCGGTTTTCGGAAAAGATCATGCTCAGTCAAGAAGCTAGAGCGGGATGACGATTCG
>JBAUOM010000599.1:0-7846 GCA_049579765.1 Xanthobacteraceae bacterium | reverse complement strand
ATCCGATCGTTACTTCACGTCCGGATAAAGCCCGGAGGCTTTCACCACGGAAAGCCCCTCGGCGCGGTCGGCCTCGAGCTCATGGGCGAACTGCTCCGGCGAGTTCAATACCGGCGTCAAGCCGCGGCTGATCATGTGCCTTTGCTGAAAGTCGGGCTTCGACGCGATCGAGACGATTGCATGGTTCAGCTTGTCGATGATCGACTTTGGCGTGCCGGTCGGCGCATAGATACCGAAGAAGGTGGCCATCAGGTGCTCTTTGTAGCCGATCTCCTTGAACGTCGGAATGTCGGGAGCGAGCGGCGAGCGCTTGTCGCCGTCGACGGCCAGGCCGATGATCTTTCCGTCGCGGATGAACTGGATGAGGTTGCCGATGCCGAAAATCGCGATCGGCGTCGTGCCGCTGAGCATGTTGTTGACGGCATCGCCGCCGCCCTTGAACGGCACGCGCACGAAGTCGGTACCGTGCTTCTTGTTGAAGTCCTCCATGAACGCGACTTTCGACAGCGAGGGCGCCATATAGTTGAGCGTCTTGGGCTTGGCCCTCGCTTGCGCCGCCAACTCGTCGAAGGACTTGGCATTGAGCGACGCATTCACCGCGAAAACCTGGGTCAGGTAGAAGGCTCTGGTGATCGGGACCAGGCTCTTCTTCGGATCGAAGCCCGTATTCGGGAAGATGATCGGATTGATCACGATCGGCTCGGTCGGGAGAATGCAGATCGTATAGCCGTCGGGCGCCGCTTCGCCGCAGGCGCGCGCGCCGATCGAGCCCGCCCCACCCATCCGGTCCTCGACCACGACGGTCGTGCCGAGCGCAGGCCCCATCTCGTCAGCGAGCGCGCGCATGAAAATGTCGCTCAACCCGCCGGGCCCTTGCGACGCAATCGCCCGGATCGACCTGGACGGATAATCCTCCGCGATGGAAGGCGCCGCCGAGGCGGTCAGCAGAAGAAGAGTCGCGAGTATTCGATACCGGCCGCGCATGTCATTCCTCCCGGGTGGTTTATTGTTGGCGTGGGCAACAATGCCGCGGCGGGCCGGGGACAGCAAGCCGCGGAGGCGCGGTGCGGCATCATGATCCGGCGCCGGCGCAACCTCGTTGCCCGGCCGCGTCGGAAAACCCAAATCCGGGCGGAGGGGGGTGCCGACAGCCCTGGCTGCATTCACAATTCTCGGTCGACACCAATAGGCTTGTTCCTGCCATCGACGCCATTAGTGTTGTGCGGCCGAAAAGCGCGACGGGGACGGGGAGGGAAGGCGTGCCCAACCACCAAATGAAGGTCGAAAAAGGCATCACCGTCACCATGCGCGACGGGGTCCGCATCTCGCTTTGCGTCTACCGGCCGGACGCCGCGGGCCGTTTCCCGACGCTGTTTGCGGCCTCGCCCTACCAGTACGAGATGGACGAGGTACCGGCCTATCCGCTGTTCCTCTGGCGCGAGACCGGCCCGGTCGAATGGTATGTCGGCCAAGGCTACGCCTATGTGCACGCCGACGTGCGCGGGTCTGGCCGTTCCGAAGGCGAGTTCGAGTTCATGGGGCTCAACGAGCAGCGCGACTATCTCGAACTGATTGCCTGGATCATCAGCCAAGACTGGAGCAACGGCCGCGTCGGCGGCATCGGCCAGTCGTATTATGCGATGGCGCAATGGCTGATGGCGACCTACAACCCGCCGGGGCTCGCCTGCATCGCGCCCTACGACGGTCTCGTCGACCAGTATCGCGGATCGAACTACCACGGCGGCATCTACTGCAGCTATCGTTCGGTCTGGTACACGACGCTGCGCGCCGACAATCAGCACCGCCTGGCCGGCCGGCACGGCCGGCCGCCGATGACATTCGATCTTGTCGGCGCCATCATCGACCACCCGCTGGACGACGAATTCTGGCGCGAGCGTTCTCCCTACTGGCGGCTCGACAAGATCAAGTGCCCGGTGCTCTCGATCGGGCACTGGGGCAAGATGGGCCTGCACCTGCGCGGCAACATCCTTGGCTACGAGGAGGTCAAGGCGCCGAAGAAGCTCGTCGTCACCGGCGCGCGCAACACGTTCGAAGCGCACCGCATGTTCGATCAGGTCGATTTTCACGAGAAGGAACTGCTGCCGTTCTACGACCTCCATCTCAAGGGCGTGAACAACGGCTTCATGGGGGTCGAACCGGTGAAGGTTTTCGTGCGTGGCGCCAATATCTGGCGCGCGGAGGAGGAATGGCCGCCGCAACGCGCGAGCACCGTTCCTTACTACCTGCGCAAAGGCCCGTCGGGCAGCGTCATCTCGCTCAACGACGGCGGGCTGTCCACCGATAAGCCCGCCGCGGGCGAGGCTCCGACGAGCTACACCTATCCGGACTGGGAATGGGTCAATGGCGTCGCGGTCATCGGCCCGGATGGGCGGGTGGACCCGGCACGGCGCGTTCTTACCTTCACCAGCGCGCCGCTCGAGGCCGATCTCGAAGTCACCGGGCCGATCGTGCTCAAGCTCTACGCCTCATCGAGCGCGATCGACACTCAGTTCATCGTCAAGCTCACCGACCAGCACCCGCAGGATGCGCCAGCGCGCGCCAAGGGAGAGCAGCCGGCATATACGCCGGTATCGAAGGGCTGGTTGAAGACCTCGCATCGCGAGAAGGACCCGCAACGATCGACGGACACCCGCCCGTTCTACACGCACACCAATCCGCAGCCGATCACGCCCGGCGAAATCTACGAGTTTGATATCGAGGTGCTGCCGATCTCTTACGTGTTTAAGAAGGGGCATCGTGTCCGGCTCGAGCTCGCGAACGGTGATTCGCCCGCGACCGATGGGGTGTTCTTGCATCCCTATCATCCGACGTTGATGGGCACCGACACCATCCTTCACGACGCAGCGCACGCCTCGTGCCTCATGCTTCCGGTGGTTGCGGCGAGTTGAAACGCGCAGGCGCCGGAGAGAGACCGAAGCTCCATCGTTTCCGGAAACCTTGCGCGGCCCTTGCGGGAGCGGACGCTGCCGAGCAGCGCGTACGAGATCGCATTTGATCCGCGCGACGACGCGAGCCGCGATCGCGTCGAGGACCACATTGGGATAGATGCGACAATAACTTCGAATTGCGCGCGCAGTTTTGCGTTGTGTTTGCACGGACGGCTTGTGATCCTGCGCGAGAAGCCACAGGCCATGCGCGGAGGCATGATGACAACATCACAACCCGCACTCAATCGGCCGCTCTTGGGCACCAATTTCTTCGCGGGCGATGTGGTGGCCGGATTGGGTCCATACCTCGCGATCTATTTGCTGTCCGCCTATCACTGGAAACCCGGTGGGATCGGGATGCTGTTTGGAGTCCTGATGCCGGAAACGGCACCGAGCTGCAACGTGGGCGCCGTGTGAACCCACAAAGTGACGGGGGGGGCACGGCGCTCGCCTCAAGCGATCCGCGATGAGGCCGGGAACCCGGATGCTCCGGACCATCGAGCGCTCGCATCGGCAACGACGCAGCAAGCTTTGCTGTCGGACTCGCGAAGGGCGGCCATCGCGCGGCGAACAAGCTTGATGACGTCGCTCTAAACTAAACTAGAACGAGTGGCCGCGACGGTGATGCAGCGCCAGTCGCGCGCTCGCCGGGCGCGGATTGGCCGCGCTCCTGCGGTAGCGATGCAGTTGGTCGTTCAGGAGACCGAAGCTGCAAAGCGCGAGGCTCGACCACACGGCGGCGCTGAAATAGAGCGACATCCAGGCGATCTCATCCTTCCATTGCGCAAGGTCGTGCGTGACCGCCCAACGCGTGCTCACGTCGTAGAGGCCGCCGATGAGGCCGAGGAGCTGCTTTCCGCTCGTGAGGTCCGCTTGCCATCGGTCGAAATACATCGGCACGTCGACGATGACGAGGAAAGCGAGATAGCCGGCGATGCCGGCGACCGCCGTGCCGATTGCGAACTGAATGATGCCGCGGAACTCGTGCAGCAGTCGCAACAGGGCGGCGGCGATGAGCAGGAAGGTCACCGTCCAGATCGAATTTTCGAACGTGTTGCCGAGATAGCTCGTCGTGATCACGGCGTACCATGAGCAGCACTCGGCAAGGACGATCAGCGGAACGATGGCGTTCGAAATGGAGCGCGCCATATCCGATCTTGCCAGGCTCGCGAGGTGGCGCACGACGAGGGCCCACTGGATCGCGAAGCAGATCTCCGCCACCGTCGCCACCGACCGGCCGACCAGGACGCTCGATAACCACGTGTCGAAAAGACAGATGCGCTGCACATCGGCGCGCGGCAGCACCGACCGGAAGGCGCAGCCGAAGACATAGGCGGCGCACAGCAGGATCATGAGCTCGACGGGGAATGCTCCGCGCCGCCGGTCGGGCGTCCTGCTGCGGAAATGCCGATGAAGCACCAGCCAAAGCGCGATGTTTGCGGCGCTGACGACGAGCAGGAAGCCCCACCAGATCGCCACCGGATTCGACCAGGCCAGCCAGCCCAAGCGCATGCGCTGCTCCCTGCTGTCATCGAGCCCTCATCCGACTGTAACAATTCTGACACGAACGGAGCGGCAGTTGGAGTGATTTCCGCGCTGAAACGCGCGCGGAGGCCGGGGCTGATTGGCACAGCGAAATTGGCCGTGGGTCCCGGCTTGCCTTCCCCGTCCCTCGCTGATACCGAACGCCTTCGGGCGTCACGAAACCGTCACGGTCGATTGTCCGCTCGCGATCTGCGTGATTGCGATCGCCGTCGGGTCGGGGGGAGAGAATGAGTGTCGAGATCGAGCGCAAGTTCCTGGTTCGTGGCGACGATTGGCAGGAGCTTGCTACCGACCGCATCTCCATTCGTCAGGCCTACCTAGCCTCCGCCGGGAAGGCGTCGATCCGAGTCCGCATCAAGGGTGATGGCACCGCGACGCTGAGCATCAAATCGCGCCCCGTCGATCTGCGCCGGCTGGAGCTCGAATACGCCATTCCGGTCTTGGAGGCCGAGGCGCTCATGCAGCTGCGGCAAGGCTCCATTATCGAGAAGGTGCGCCACTTGGTGCCGTGGGGAGAGCTCGTCTGGGAAGTCGACGTGTTTTCCGGCGAGAACGTCGGCCTCGTGATCGCCGAAATCGAATTGCGCGATGAGCATCAGCAGGTCGAACTGCCGGCGTGGATCGGGCCCGAAGTCACCGGGCAGCCGCAGTACTACAACAGCTCCTTGGTGCACCATCCGTTCCGCGCAGGGGCGCGCCGGGACGCGCCGACGCCGATCGAAAAGCTGGCTTGAACGGCGCGAGCATTGCGGGCTGCCTCAGCTACCAAGAGACTCAGCTACCAAGAGAGGTGTGCCGACGTCCGTGCCGGCGATCGAAGGGGACAAGAGCGCAGCCAGCCGGCATAATCGGACACCCGCCGCCGACCGCCAACGCCAGGACTGAGACCGCAGGATGAACTTTCCCAAGCCCCCTGTCGGCATGCTGCCGACCGAGCGTCTCGACTATTCCGCCATCGTCAATCGCGAGCCGCTCAAGCTGCCGGACGGCGCGCGCATGGTGGTCTGGACCATCACCAATGTGGAGGACTGGGATCCGACGCAGGCGATGCCGCGCACGGTGCTCACCCCGCCCGCCGGCGGCTCGCCGATGCCGGACATTCCCAACTGGTGCTGGCATGAATACGGCAACCGCGTCGGCTTCTGGCGCCTGCTGCAGGTGTACGACGAGTTCAAGGTTCCCGGCGTCATGAACATCAACGGCGTCGCCGTGGATGCTTTTCCCGATATCGTGAAGGCCTGCGCCGCGCGCGGATGGGAGTTCGTCGGCCACGGCTATACCCAGCGCAACATGCAGAAGGTCGAAGACGAGCGCGCCGATATCCGCCGGAGCGCCGAGGTCATCGCCAAGGCGACCGGCAGGCGGCCGCGCGGATGGCTCGGGCCCGGCCTGACCGAGACCTGGGAGACCCCCGATATCCTGGCCGAGGAAGGCTACGATTACGTCGCCGACTGGGTGCTCGACGACCAGCCGGCGTGGCTCAAGACGCGCGGCAAGCCGATCCTGAACATTCCCTACACCCAGGAATGCAACGACGTGGCCATGATGCTGATCCAGCATCACAAGGCGTCGGAATTCTATGAGCGTGCCATGGACCAGTTCGAGCAGATCCATGCCGATGCCGCCGATTCGGCGCGCGTGATGGCGATCTCGGTGCATCCCTACATCATGGGCGCGCCGCACCGGGCGAAATATTTCCGCAAGATCTTCGAGAACATCCGCAAGCGGCCGGACGTGCTGTTCTGGACCGGCGAGCAGATCGCGGGTTGGTATCGCAAGACCGGTCCGAAGGCGCCGTGACCGCCGGCACGATGGCTGCGTCGTCTTGCGTCCCGCGTCGGTAGCACGTCATGATCGCGAATGGCTCGCGATGCGGAACGGATCGTCGATCTCTATGACCGGCACGCCGCCGTCTGGGACGGGGACCGCACCAAGAGCCTCTTCGAGAAGGCGTGGCTCGATCGGTTTCTCGCCTTGTTGCCGGCCGGCGGTTCGATCCTCGAGATCGGCTGCGGATCCGCGGAACCGATCGCGCGCTACTTCATCGAGGCGGGATACGATGTGACGGGCGCGGATTCATCGCCCGCCATGATCGGCATCTGCAAGCGCCGCTTCCCGGCCCACGGCTGGGAGGTCGCGGACATGCGCACGTTGTTCCTCGGCCGGCGCTTCGCCGGCATTCTCGCATGGGACAGTTTCTTCCATCTCACCTGCGATGATCAGCGCAGGATGTTTCCCGTCTTCCGGGCGCATACCGCGCCGAAGGCGGCCCTCATGTTCACCAGTGGGCCCGCGCACGGGGAGGCGATCGGCAGCTATCGCGGCGAGCCGCTCTACCATGCGAGCCTGGACGAAGCCGAGTATCGCGCGCTGCTCGACGAATTCGGCTTCGAGGTGGTTTCATATGTTGCCGAGGACCCGGCATGCGGCGGGCATACGATCTGGCTGGCGCGCCTGCGGTAGCTGATCGGTTTTGGCGTTGCGCTTCGTCAAATGCGCGGTGCTGGCAGCCGCGGTAGCACGCTTTCGAGCGCAAGCGCGATTGCCAGAACCTGCTGGTCGCCGTTTTGCGGACCGTCGATGGCGATGCCGACCGGGAGCCCAGCCGTGGTCATGCCGGCGGGCAGGCTCAGGCCGGGGAGGCCCGCGGTGCTGCCGGGGCCGAGGTTGCGGATATAAGTCCCCAAGGTCGGCACTGGCGCGCCGTTGAGCATGACGGTGGTGTCCTCGCCGATCTTCGCGGCCGCCAGTGGCGTCGTCGGGAACACCAGCGCGGCGATGCCGCCTTGCTCGAAGGCGCGGCGATACGTCTCCTGCAGCGCCGGGCGGTGCCGGTGCAGTGCCTCCTGATATGTCGCCTCGGACACCGCCTGAGCGCCGACGAGGCCCGCGAGCGCGTCCTTCACCATCGGGCTCTTCACCTGCGCCATCAGGTCGGCGAAGTCGAGGCCGGTCGCGTGCCCGGCAAGATAGCGGTCGAGGTCCCGCACCATCTCGTAGAGCGCGATCGGAAAGCCCGCGGCGGCGTCGAGCGCGGCGACGTCGGCGATGTCGCCCTCGACCAACACGACTCCTGCCTCGCGCAGCCGCGCCAAAGCGCGCTCGAGAATCTCCGCGAGTTCGGCATCGAGGTTCTCCCAGAAATGGCCGTGCGGCACCCCCAACCGCAGGCCTTCCAGAGCGGCCGGCGCGATCACCGTCGGACCGCCTGTCACGACGCCATCGAGCAGCGCGCAGTCCGCGACGTTGCGCGCCATCGGCCCAGCGGTATCGCGCGTGTGCGAAATCGGCACGATGCCGGCCTGCGGCCAGCGCAACGTGCTCGGGCGGAAGCTCACGATGCCGCACAGCGA
>JBAUOM010000598.1:0-2069 GCA_049579765.1 Xanthobacteraceae bacterium | reverse complement strand
AAGGGCGGCGGCCACGCCATGGCGGCGGGAATCACGCTGCGCAGGGAGGGGCTGAGCGCCTTTCGCGCCTATCTGGAAGACGCGCTCGCGCCGACAGTCGCCGCCGCGCGGCGCGAAGATGCTCTGCTGATCGACGGAGCCGTCAGCGCCGCCGCCGCCAACAGCGAGCTGGTGGCGACGATCGCGCGCGCAGGCCCGTTCGGCGCCCACAATCCGGAGCCGGTGATCGCACTGCCCGCGCACACCGTCGTCTACGCCGAGGAGGTGGGCCAAGCCCATATGCGCGCGCGCTTGCGCGCGGGCGACGGTTCGACCATCGACGCCATTGCGTTCCGTGCGGTCGGGCAAAAGCTCGGCATCGCGCTCAGGCAGAGCCGCGGGCGCTCCGTGCACGCCGCCGGCACGTTGTGCCTCGACCGCTGGAACGGCGTCGAGCGCGTGCAATTGCGGCTCATCGATATGGCGGCGGCCGACGTGAGCGTCGGTGTTCACTAGCCGGGGACGTTGACCGCGCGGTTGCTCGGGCATCGCCGGCAGGGTTATCTAGCCGCGCCACAGCCAGAAGAAAGATCAAGCACGATGTCGAAACTCCAATTGTCCGTCGCGGTCGGCAATTATGACCGCGTGCGTCCGCTCATCGACGGAGCGATCCAGATCGACGGCGTCGATCCTGTGTTCATGAACTTGCCGCCCGAGGAAATCTTCTTCCGCGCCTTCCGCAGCGGGGATTTCGACATCTGCGAATTGTCGCTGTCGAGTTTCACGGTGAAAACCGCCGAGCGCAACTGCCCCTATGTCGGGGTACCGGCGTTCGTCTCGCGCGCGTTTCGGCACAATTCGATCTATGTCCGTCAGGATCGCGTCAGGTCGCCCGCCGATCTCAAGGGCAAGCGTGTCGGGCTGCCGGAATATCAGCTCACCGCCTGCGTGTGGGCGCGCATCCTCCTGGAGGACGACCACGGCGTGAAGCCGTCGGACATCACCTGGGTAAGGGGAGGGATCGAGCATGCCGGCCGGCCCGAGAAGATCACCATCAAGCTCCCGCCCGGCGTGCGCATGGAAGACGCGCCGGCCGGCGTCACGATTTCCGAACTGCTGGAGCGGGGCGACATCGACGCGTTCGTCGCCCCACGCGTGCCGAGGCTCGCGGACAAAGCTGGTCGCGGCATCGGCTGGCTGTTTCCTGACCCGATCGCCGCCGGGCAGGACTATTTCAAGCGCACCGGCATCTTCCCGATCATGCACTTGACCGGTATCCGGCGCGAGCTCGTGGAGAGGCATCCGTGGCTGCCGGCTGCGGTGTTCAAGGCGTTCCAGGAGTCGAAGGCGAATTGCCTGGCGGCGCTCGAGGACACCGCGGCGAGCAAGGTCACGCTGCCGTTCGTGGAGGAGCAGCTGCGCGTCGCGCGCGCGTTGATGGGGCACGACTTCTGGTCCTACGGACTCGCCCCCAACCGCAAGGTGCTGGAGACGTTCCTGCGCCACCACCATGCGCAGGGGCTGTCGTCGCGACAGGTCGCGCCGGAGGAGCTGTTCCATCCGGCGACGCACGAAAGCTTCGCGATTTGATTTGACGCGGGCCACTCCCGCCGACGAGAGGGGCGCACGCGACCGAACGGTTGCGGGCGCCGCGCTCGACGGCCTGTCTTCTTCTTACGATCGGAACGGCAACGTGTGTCGCTACTTCTTCTCGGTTCCGCGTAGCATGGCCGCGGTCGTGATCGCGGCATAGCCGGGCTCGACGCGTACGTCGACCACCGCGACGCCGCCTTGCTCGACCGCCGCGATCGCCTTCTCGAAGGTGGGTATCAGGTCCTGCGTCCTGGTGACGGGTTCGAAGCCGACCGCCCCCTGGGCGCCCCCGAGCGCGGCGCAATCGATGTCCGGATCGGAAATGCGCTGGCCGATCCAGCGGTTCTCCACCGGCCGGTCGCGGATGCGGGCGACGCGCTCCTGGTGCAGCTCGTCGTTGAAGAACGAACGATTGTTGCAGACGACGAAGAGCAGCGGAATGCGGTAATGCACTGCGGTCCAGATCGCGGTGACGCCCATGCAGAAGTCGCCGTCGC
>JBAUOM010000597.1:0-6388 GCA_049579765.1 Xanthobacteraceae bacterium | reverse complement strand
TCTTCTGGCCCGCCGCTGAGCGGATCGAAACCCTGAGGATTGAGCGCCGCCAGCACCTCGCCCGCCGCCTGGGCCTCGGCGACGGCGCGCGCGAGCTTGTCGATCACCGCGCGCGGCGTGCCGGCGGGAGCCATCAAGCCGAACCAGATGCTGGTGTCGAAGTCGGGCATGCCGGCCTCCGCCATGGTGGGCAGATCGGGGGCGATGGAGGGGCGTTTGGCGGCGGCGGAGGCGAGCGCCTTGAGCTTGCCAGCGGCGACCTGCGAGACCACCGCAGATGCCGGCGAGAACATCATCGAGGTGCGGCCGGCGAGGAGGTCGGTCACCGCCTGCGGACTTCCTTGGTAGGGCACGTGCACGAGCTTGGCGCCGCTGCGCATCGCGAATAGCTCGCCGGAGAGATGGGGCGCAGTGCCGACGCCGGTCGAGGCGTAGAGAATTTCGCCCGGCTTTGCCTTGGCGCGCGCGATCAGCTCCTGCACGCTGTTGACCCCGAGGGAAGGGTGCACCACGAGGATGACGGCAGCCGCGGTGACGAGCGCGATCGGCTCGAAATCCTTGGTAAGGTCAAAGGAGAGGCCGGGATTGATGGCGGCGTTGGTGATATTGGCGGAGGATCCCAGGAGCAGCGTGTAGCCGTCCTTGGGGGCGCGGGCGACGAATTCGGCGGCGAGGTTGGATCCGGCACCCGGCTTGCCCTCGACGATGAATTGTTGGCCGAGGATCTGGCCCATGCGCTGCCCAACCACCCGCGCGGTGATGTCGGCCGCTGATCCCGGGATGAAGCCGATGACGATGCGGACCGGCTGGGCGGGGTAGTCCTCGGCATGGGCCGAGGGCAGGACAAGTTGAGCGGCGAGCGCAAAAGCGAGCACGATCGTTCGTCGCTTCGGTCGGTCCATGTCTCTTCCTCCTCCCGATCGCTCGGTCGCGTCGGTTGTTCGGGCGTCACTGACCGTTCTTGAGACGGCGGCCTCCGCGACCGCGGCCCGGCGTGGCACCTCGCCGTCGAGATGGCGGGCGAACTCCTCCCGTCTTTTGCCGCCAGCGGAGCACGTTTGGGCGCCGCCTGCCAGCGCACCGACGCACGGCATTGCAGCCGCGGCGCTCGACTGCGCCAAGCGCGGGCCGGCGCCAAAGGCGCCCGGTCTCAAGGCGACGGTTGCGAGCCGTTGCCCTTTGTCAGGGCGCCCCACAGCTCGCGCAGGCCGAGGACGCACAGGGCGGCCAGGAATGGTAGGATGAAGTACAGCACGCGGAAAATGAGCAGCGACGCGATGAGCTCGTTCTTGTCGAATTGCGAGAGCCCGACCAGCATGGCCGCGTCGAATACCCCCAGGCTGCCGGGCGCGTGGCTGAGGAAGCCGAGCAGCGTCGCGAGCACGTATGCGACCAGCAAGGCGAGGAGCTCGATCGACGGCGATCCCGGCAGCAGCACGTACATGGCGAGCGTGCCGATGGTCAGATCCAGGACACCGATTCCGATCTGAACGAAGGTGAGCGCCGCATTCGGGAGCGTGAGCCGCCATTCGCCGGCGCCGAGGACGCGCGGCGCCGGCAAGAGCCAGAGCAAATATCCGACGATCGTCGCCAGCCCCATGAGCGCGATGGTTCGATTGAGCCACGGCGGCAATTGATTGACGGCGCTGGCGGCCTCCGGCGCGTAGGCCATGCTCAGGCCGAGAATGAACGCGTTTCCGAGCCAGAAGGTCAGGCCGGTCACGAAGGCGATCTTGGCGATGTCGACGATGCTCAGGCCCCAGGGGGAATAGATGCGCAGCCGCACGATGCCGCCGGTGAAGACGGTGGCGCCGAGATTGTGCCCGATCGAATAGCTGGTGAAACTCGCGAGCGCGGCGATCCGATACGGCACCTTGCAGCGCCCGATCGTACGCAGCGCGAAGTAGTCGTAGAAGGTCAGCGACACGTAGCCCGCTGCCACCAACGCGCCGGCGAGCAAGATTGTGCGCGGCGGTGTGGCCTCCAGCGCGGCGGCCACCTTGTCCAGCTCGATGTCGCGCAACAGGCGGAACAACGTAACCGTCGCGATCGCGATGATGATCAGGCTGGCGGCGAGCGCAATTCGGTTCCAGCCGACCTTCGCGTCGACGACGCGCGTCACGGCGCTCATCGCGTTCAGCACGTGCATCCTGTGATGAGCTCTTCCAAGGGGCTCCGCGATTCGCGAGAGGGCAAGCTCCCATCTCGTTGCAACAGCCGTGTTACAGCGCCTGCGGCCAGCCGGCTCAGGGCCTGCGGTGGAGGCGTCGGCCGTTGCGCGGCGCGGCACGCGTCAGCGAGATCGGCGCGGCGCAGTCGTCATACGGCTGAGACATGACGTGGCGATGCTTGCGTCATGCGATTCGTCCAACAAACCGGCAGCCGGTGCGATCGGCCCCGGTTGCCCAGGCCCTGGAGCAGCCTTCCGGCGCTTTTTTCTTCGCAGATCCGTCTCGGCCCGCGCCCGCGCAGGAGCGGCCGGCTCAGCGGCGAGGCGCGGGTCGTCTGATGCATGTTCTCATCGCAACCGACGCTTGGCATCCCCAGGTCAACGGCGTGGTGCGCACCTTGACGTCGCTCGCGGCGAGCGCGCGCCGACTTGGCGTCGACGTCACATTCCTCACCCCGGAAGGCTTTCCCTCCCTGCCGGTGCCGTCTTATCCGGGCCTGCGTTGCGCGCTTCCAGGTCCGCGCGAGATTGCGCGCCGCGTCGAGCAAGCCCGGCCCGATGCGATCCACATCGCGACCGAAGGGAGCATCGGCTATCTGGTGCGCCGCTATTGCCTGCAGCGCGGCTTGCCCTTCACCACGAGCTATACGACGCGGTTTCCGGAGTATATCTCGGTGCGCTTCGCCATCCCCGAAGTCTGGACCTACGCCCTGCTCCGCCGCTTTCATGCCGCGGCCACCGTCACGATGGTCTCCACGCCGTCGCTGACGGCCGAGCTGAGCGAACGCGGGTTCAAGAACCTCGGCATGTGGACGCGCGGTGTCGATACCGAGCTGTTCCGGCCCGAGCGCGCGATCGATCTCGGTCTGCCGCGCCCCATATTCGCGTGCGTCGGCCGGATCGCGGTCGAGAAGAACCTGGAAGCCTTCCTTTCGCTCGACCTGCCGGGCTCCAAGATCGTCATCGGGCAAGGTCCGCAGGAGGCCGAGCTGCGCCGCTGCTTTCCCGACGCCAACTTCCTCGGCCTGCTGGACGAGAAGGTGCTGCCCGCCTATCTCGCGGGCTGCGACGTGTTCGTGTTTCCGAGCCGGACCGACACGTTCGGGGTCGTTCAGCTCGAGGCGCTGGCATGCGGCGTGCCGGTTGCGGCCTATCCGGTGACCGGCCCACGCGACGTGATCGGGGGCGATCCGGTCGGCGTGCTGCACGAGGACCTGCGCACGGCCTGCATGGGCGCGCTACACGTATCGCGCAAGTCCTGCCGGGCGTTCGCGCTCACACGCTCGTGGGAGGCGAGCGCGCGGCAGTTCATCGGCCACCTCGACCGGGTCGTGATCGAGCGCTCCCCCAAGCCGTGTGCGGCCTGAACGCGTCGATCCGGCCTTGACCCCTCAGCGCGATGGCGCAAGCTTGCGCCATGTTCGTCGCTTTCTTCCACGAGCTCAAGGCGGCCGGTGTGCCGGTGACGCTGCGCGAATACCTCACGCTGATGGAGGCGATGGAGAAGGACCTCGCAGGCCGGCGGGTAGAGGACTTCTACTATCTCTCGCGCGCGGCGCTGATCAAGGACGAGCGCAACCTCGACAAGTTCGATCGCGTCTTCGGCCACGTGTTCAGAGGCCTGGAGCTCATGAGCGAGGCACTCGCCGCCGAAATTCCGGCCGAGTGGCTCAAGAAGCTCGCGGAGAAATACCTGACCGACGAGGAGAGGAAGCAGATCGAGGCCATGGGCGGCCTCGACAAGCTCCTCGAGACTCTGCGCCAGCGCATGAAGGAGCAGAAGGGCCGCCACCAGGGCGGCAACAAGTGGATCGGCACGGCCGGCACCTCGCCGTTCGGCGCCTTCGGCTACAACCCCGAAGGGGTGCGCATCGGCCAGGACGAGAACCGCAATTTCCGCGCCGTCAAGGTCTGGGACAGGCGCGAGTTCAAGGACCTGGACGACGCGGTCGAGCTCGGCACGCGCAACATCAAGCTCGCGTTACGCCGTCTGCGCAAGTTCGCCCGCGCCGGCGCACCCGAGGAGCTCGACCTCGACGGCACAATCAAGGGCACGGCGCACAAGGGCTACCTCGACATCCTGATGCGCCCGGAGCGGCACAACGCGGTGAAGGTGCTGCTGTTCTTCGACGTCGGCGGCTCGATGGACTGGCACATCAAGGCGACCGAGGAGCTGTTCTCTGCCGCGCGCAGCGAGTTCAAACACATGGAGCATTTCTACTTCCACAACTGCCTGTACGAGAAAGTGTGGAAGGAAAACCGGCGGCGCTTCGACCACACTACGCCGACCTGGGACGTGCTGCACACCTATCCGCACGACTACAAGGCGATCTTCGTCGGCGACGCTGCGATGTCGCCCTACGAGATCGCGGTGCCCGGAGGCTCGGTCGAGCATTACAACGAGGAGCCCGGTGCCATTTGGATGGAGCGCGTCCTGCATACTTACCCATCCTGCGTCTGGCTCAATCCGGTGGCGGAAAAGGAGTGGGAGCTGACCCCGTCGATCCGCATGCTGCGCCAGCTCATGGGCGGGCGCATGTATCCGCTCACGCTCGACGGCCTCGACCGCGCGATGCGGGAGCTGGTGCGGTAGCGGATTCGGTCTGGACGGCTTGGCTTGCGGGGGGTCAGAGATTGCTGGGCGTTCCGACCCAGCGGCCGATGCGCGGCAAGTGGCGCGAGATCGCGATATCGGTGACCCGTCCGATCAGATTGGCCACCGGAACCGTCCCATGCGCCACCGTATCGCGGCTGTCGACGCTGTTGGCGCGGTTGTCGCCGAGCACGTAAACGTGCCCCGCCGGCACGCGGATTTCCGCCACATTGGCGAAGCGCGCGTCCGCCGGCCCGGCCTCGACGTAGGGCTCCTCCACCATCATCCCGTTGACGACGGCGCGACCGCCCTTGATGGCGATGCGGTCGCCCTCCACGGCGATGATGCGCTTGATGTAGTAGAGGTGCGTTTGCTTCGGGTGCAGGTAGACCGCAACGTCGCCGCGGCTGGGGGCGCGGCTGCGGTAGTAAGTTGCGTCGGCGAGAAAATATTCGCCCACCCGCAGCGTCGGCTCCATGCTCGGCGTGATGGCGTTCATCACCAGCAGCTGGCCCGACGAATTGGCGTGGACGGCATAGATGCAGGGGCCGGCGAAGATGATGCAGGCCAGGACGAACGCGCCGGCGTAGGTCGTCCAGCGATTGTAGCCTTCATGCGGGTAGTCCCGCATCCGGTAAGCGCGCTGGATCGCATCCACCATGATGTACAGCCACAGCCCGAGCAGCAGCCCGAGGCTGACGGCGAACATCCAGAAGCGCGCGAGCACGCCCATCATGGCGAACATCAGCAGCGTGTCCGCGATCATGACGAGGACGAACAAGGTGATGCCGCGCCGCGCCTGACCGAGATAGATGTGGCCGAGCCCGGGCGTGAGCACCGTGAGCAGCGCCGTCACCAACGGGGAGGGACCGCTCCGCCTGCTCCCCTGGTCCGCTCCGGCCGGTGCGCACTCGGCAAACGAGGTCATCAAGTTCTCCGGGTTTGGTCGCGCACAGGGCCCCACCCGTGCGTCCGAGACGCACCACGGCGTGACTGTTAGTCGCCCGGAACCGCAACAAGGTTCGAAGCCGCATGGCGCATTTTATTTGAGTTCTTAGCAATTTTAGCGTGCGCAGACGTAACCGCGCGTCAAATTGGTTGTAAAAAGTGGGCGCTGCGCCGACGAAGATCAGCCTCGTAGCGCAAGATGGGCCCCGAGCGCGGCAAAAAGCGCGGCGGTAGCCAGCGCGGCCAGCCCGACCGCCACGTTCATCCCGGCGCTCACCCCTGGCGGGGCGGCGGCGGAATGCCCGACATGCGCGAGCAGCAACACGATGAGCGCGCCGGCGACCCATCGGAACAGGCGAAAACGCCGCCAGGGAAGGGGCAGGCGGGTCAACGCCGCGGCAACCGCTCCGCCGGTGACGAGGGCCAGCCCGGCGACGGCCCACCACGGTCCGGTTGTGCGCAGCTGCCCCGCCCCGCCGGAAAACAGGTTTTGCCACAAGCCTGCAAGGTCAAAGCCGGCGTCGCTCAAGTAGATCTGCAACGCCAGCGCGGCCAGCACGCCGCAGATCAGGGCCGTGGTGAATATCAGGGCCCGCGGCAGCGGAAAAGAAGTTGGTTCTTGCCTGGGCGTCTGCATTCCGATCAGGCCGGCGCCTTCCATGCGGCAACGCCCGGGC
>JBAUOM010000596.1:0-6104 GCA_049579765.1 Xanthobacteraceae bacterium | reverse complement strand
ACGCTGTGGGTGATGAAGAACACCGTTTTCTCCGTCGCCGCGCACAGCCGCGCCAGCTCTTCCTGGAGCGTCAGCCGGGTCATCGCATCGACCGCCGCGAATGGCTCGTCCATCAGGATCACGTCGGGATCTGCAGCCCACGTGCGCGCCACCGCCACACGCTGGCGCATGCCGCCGGACAGTTCGTGCGGATAGCGATCCTCGAAGCCGCTCAGGCCGGTCAGATCGATCAGCCGCTGCACGCGCCGCTCGCGCTCCGCGCGCGGCATGCCGACGATCTCGAGGCCGTGGCCGATGTTCCGCCGCACCGTGCGCCAGGGCAGGATGGCGAGCTCCTGGAAGACCACGCCGCGGTCGCGGCCGGGACCGCGCACCGGCTTGCCGTCGCACTGGATCGTGCCTTCGCTCGGTCGGATGAAGCCGGCCATCGCCTTGAGCAGCGTGGTCTTGCCGCAACCGCTCGGCCCCACCAACGTGACGAATTCTCCGGCACGGAGGGTCAGGTCGACGTAGTCCGTCGCCTGCACCGGCCCGTCGGCGGTGGCAAAGAAATGCCGGAAGCCGGAGACGACGATCTTGTCCTGCACGCTCGCTTCAGCCCCCGCGATCATCGCCGTCCGGACGCTTCGACGCTGCCGAAACGATGCGCACCGCGCTGTCGCGGCGCGTCAGCCGAGCTTACCCTTGCACTCGGCCAGCGTCTTCGGCAACGGCGGCAGATCGGAGAAGAATTCCGGATGCTTCTGGACGACGCGCTCGAACACGGTGCCATCGTAGAAGTCCGCCGGCTCGAACGGCTTGTCCTTCTTGAGCAGGCCGGACTTGATCATATCGTTGCCGGTGCGCACGAGCCCTTCCATGGTGCAGACCGAAAGACGCGGATCCCAGCTGAGATACTTCATCGCCTCGGTCCCGTCGGCGACATCGAGACCATCGAGGAAGCGCGTCGCGATTTCGACCGACTGCTTCTGGTTCTTGCGAACGAAGGCCGTGGCTTCAGCCACGCCGGTCGAGAACCTTTCCACGAGATCCAAGTTCTTCTTGATCCAATCCTCGTGCGCCACCACGCCGATCACGTCGGTTACCAAACTCTCCTCGCCGCGGCTGACCACGACGGCGTTCGGTCCGAGCATGCGCATGGCCTGTGCGGTGTAGGGCTCCCAGGGCACTACCGCGTCCACCAGCCCCTGCGAGATGGTGATCGGCATGTTCTCGACCGGCACGCTCACCAGTTGCGATTTCGTTATATCGAGATTGTGCTTGCGGAACCACTCGCGCAGATAGACGTCGTTGGTGCTTCCGGTCAGATAGGCAATCTTCTTGCCTTCCATCGATTTCGGATTGTTGGCGTCGATCCCGCGGTCCTTGCGGCCGATGATGGCGCGCCCGCCGGCCTTGGCGATGTAGTCGGCGGCGTTGTAGTACGGCATGACGCCCTTGAGCATGTTACCGCTGGCGCGCGCCGAGGCGATGGTGGTGGAGAGGGCGGCGTGACCGAACTGGGCGTCGCCGGCCTGCACCGCCTGCGTGACGGCACGACCGCTGCCGGTCAACTTGACCGCGACGTCGAGCCCCTGTTTGGCCCAATAGCCGTTCTCCGACGCCACATAGGCCGGCGTGCTGAACAGGTTGTTGACCACGATGAAGGTGACTTTCTGCGCCTGGGCCGGGCCTGCGAATGGGACAGCGGCGAGAACCGCGCCGATCCAAAGCAGCAACCGCGTGGAGATCATGAACCATCCTCCCTGTTATTGATTTCGCACCGGCTCGTTGCAGGCCGGCAGCGGACCATGACGGCTGAGCGCGGTCATCAAATGCCGCCGCCGCCTCCCGGTCAAGCAAGGCGCAAGCGGCATCTTGACGGCAAGCACACCCGCGGTCACGCCTGCCTGCGTCGCCTGATCTCCCTGATTACGGCGCTGTTGTCCAGATCGCCCTCTCCCTGCCGCACGCAGGCCTCCAGCACGTCGGCATGGATCTCGAGCAGCGGCAGCCGCTGCCCCGCCCGTTCGGCCTGTTCCAGCATGAGGCGGACGTCCTTGAGATGCTGCGTCACTCGGCCTTCGGCAGCGAATTCGCCACCGACCATCTTCGCACCCTTGATGTCCATGACCTGAGAATGGGCCGCCGATGCGCGCGCGACTTGAAGGAAGGCCGCGGGATCGAGGCCGAGCCGCTCGGCAAAAACCAACCCTTCTGCCATGGCCAATCGGTTGAGGCCAAGAATGAGGTTGACGGCGAGCTTGGTACGCCCGCCATCGCCGACCTTGCCGATATGGAAATAAGTCGGAAACATCGCGCGCAGGACCGGCTCGACTGCGGATGCGGCCTTCGGATCGCCGCCGATCAGGCCGACGCCCTCGCCGCGCATGACCTGGCCGCTCGCACCCGAAACCGGGATTTCCAAGAGCTGCAGCCCACGCGGCGCGACGCGCCCGCCCAATGCGGCGACGCGGTCGGGATCGCAGGTGCTCGCGCACAGCACGACCTTGTCCGAGCCATCGCCCAGCGCCGGCAACAATTCGCCTTCGACCACCTCCTCCACCTGGTCGGTGCTGAACACCGCAAGCACGATGGGATCGCAGCGTCCGGCTAGATCGGCGATGGAGGCCGCAGCGCTGCCGCCGAGTTCCACGAGCTTGGCGTTCTTGGCGGGATCGACGTCGAAGCCGACGACCTCGAAGCCGGCGGCGCGCAGCCGATGCGCGAGCGCTTGGCCCAACAGGCCGACGCCGATGAGCCCGACCGGGGCGCGGTTCGTCATACCGCAAGCGGCGCGATGCCGAGATCACGCGCCGCCGCGGCGAGACTCTCGATCAACGCCTTCGGCATGGGAATGCCATTCTGCGCACGGTCCCGCCGCTTGCGATGGCTCTGCTCCCCGGGCAGCCAGATGCGTTCTACCCCGGGCAGCCTTTCGGCTTCCCGCATGGTCCGGATCGCCGCATCGACATGCCGCTTGAACGCCGCCGCCGGCGCGAAGGCCTCGACCGACACTGCCACGATGGCGTGGCCGGTATTGGTCGCCCTGCCCTGCTGCTTGACGAAATCGACGACCTCGCGCCCGAACGCCGCGCCGTTGAGGGTGCCGGCCAGAAGCCCGATGATGAGGCTCAAGCCATATCCCTTATAGTCGCCGATCGGGAGCAGCAGGCCCTCCTCGGCCCGCCGGGGATCAGTGAGCGGCTTGCCGTCGCGGCCGATCATCCAGCCGACCGGCATTTCCTCGCCGCGCTGCATCTTGAGGCGCACCTTGCCGAACGCCGCGACCGTCGGCGCCATATCAAGCACGATCGGCGGCTCCTCCGCCGCGGGAATGGCGATGGCGATCGGATTGGTGCCCAGCAGGTTCTCGGTCGAGCCCCAGGGCGGCAGATGGTTGTTGCTGCCGACCGCGAGATATAGCCCGATCATGTCATAGGCGAGCGGCATCATGGCGTAGAGCGCGGCCGGACCGGCGTGGTTGCTCATGCGCGCGCCCACCCAGCCGACGCCCGTGCTTTTGGCCTTCTCGATCGCGGTCATGGCGGCGAAGCGCATGACCAGGTGGCCCATGCCGTTGTCGCCGTCGACGAGCGCGGTCGCCGGCCGCTCCTGCACGATACGGATATCCGGGCGCGGATTGACGCCACCGGCTTTCAAGCGCCGCACATAGAGCGGCAGGCGGATCACGCCGTGGGTGTCGCTGCCGCGCAGGTCGGCCTCGACCATCAGATTGGCGACGATGTCCGCATCACGCGATGGAACGCCGGCGGCTTCGAACGCCCGCTTGACGAAGGCGGCCAGGGTCGCCGCCTCGATGCGCGGTGCATCGCCTGCCCCCGCTGTCTTGGATTGAGCCGCGACATCTCCTGACATTTCATCTCCGATCGGTTTTGTCTCGCGTTATCTCATCCCGATCCGGGCGCAATTACAACCTGCTCGAATGTGTAGCGCCGGCCACGAGATCGGCGCCGATGTCGTCGAGCCGCGCCACGCCGCACAGCGCCATGGAGCGCGCGAGCTCGGCGCGCAGGTGATCGAGCACCGCGCGCACGCCCTCGGCGCCGTCGAGCGCGAGCCCCCAGATCACCGGCCGTGCCAGGAGCACGGCGCGGGCACCGAGCGCGAGCGCCTTGATGATATCGGTGCCGCGGCGGATGCCGCCGTCGACATAGAGCTCCGCGCTCCCGGCAATGGCGTCCGCGATCTCCGGCAGGGCGTCGGCGGTGGCGATGGTGCCGTCGAGATGGCGGCCGCCGTGGTTCGACACGATGATCGCCTTGGCGCCGGCCTCGACGCAGCGCACGGCATCGTCGCCGCGCAATACGCCTTTGACCACGACGTCGAGCCGCGACCGCCGCACCAGCCATTCCAGATCCCGCAAGGTTGCAGGAAACGTCATCGTGCCGGTGTGTCCGGATTTGTAGGAGTGCTGGGCGATCGGTTGGCCGGGTAGATTGGCGTTGCGGATATCGGGCGACGGTTCAAGGGGCGCCCGCGCGGCGCGCGGGCTCGACCCGTAGACCGGCTGGTCAACCGTGAGCACCAAGGCGCGAAACCCCGTCGCCGCCGCGCGGTCGACCAGACTCTCGGTGAGCGCGCGGTCGGGCGGCAGATAGAGCTGGAACCAGCGCGGCGCCTCAGGCTCGGTGGCCACGTCCTCGATGCTGACGGTGGAGGTGGTCGGCAGGATGAAAGCCGTGCCCGCCGCCGCCGCGCCGCGGGCGGTGGCGCGCTCGCCCTCGGGATGGAAAAGCTTGTGCCGTCCGAACGGGGCGACCATGACCGGGCTTGCGAGCCGGGCGCCGAGGACGCTCACGCCGGTGTCGATCTTGGCGATGTCATTGAGTACGCATGGCCGCAAGCGCAGCCGCCGCCAGCCGGCGATGTTGGCAGCGAGCGTGATCTCGTCATCGGCCCCCGCTGCGGCGAAGGCATAGGCGCCGGGCGCAAGTCTGGCGCGAGCCTTGTCCTCAAGCGCATCGAAATCGCCGCTGTCCAAGTTCCCTCCCTGCGCGATGTCCCGCCCAATGCCGCCTTGGCGACCACCGAGACCGGCTCCCGATATTGTCCTTTGCCAGCGGGCATGTCCTTATAGCGGGCGCCGCGCACTGCCGCATGGAATCCGATCATTGCATGGCCCGCCACCGCGTCACGGTCGATACCGGAGGGACCTTTTCCGATTTCGTCTACCTCAACGAAGCGACCGGCGAGCTATCGATCGCCAAGGTCCCCTCGACCCCCGATGATCCCTCGCGCGCCATCCTTGCCGGCATCGAGGCGCTGCTCGCGAGCGGGGTGGAGGCTGCCGATATCGGCTATTTCTGCCACGGCACCACGGTCGGGACCAACGCACTACTCGAGGGCAAGGGGGCCACTACCGGCCTGCTGGTGACGGAGGGATTTCGCGGCATCTATCCCGTGGGCGAGCAAGCGCGTCCCTACGGCACGGCGATCTTCGACGTCATGTACGACAAGCCTGTCGCGCTGGTGCCGCAGCGCCTCACCGGCGAGGTGAAGGAGCGCGTCGATTTCCGCGGCAACGTGCTCCGGGAGCTCGATGAGGCGGCGCTGCGGAACACCGTGCGCGAGCTCAAGGTGCAGAACATCGAGGCGCTCGCGGTCTGCCTGCTGTTCGCGTTCCTGCACCCCGAGCACGAAGCGCGCGTGCGCGCGATCGTGCGCGAGGAAATGCCGGATTGCAGCGTCTCGCTCTCGTCCGAGGTGCTCCCGCAGATCCGCGAGTACTATCGGCTGAGCACGACGGTCATGAACTCCTATCTGCAGCCGGTTCTGGCGCGTTATATCGCGGAACTCGACCGCCGCCTCGCGACCGCCGGCGTGACGACGCGTCAGAAATACGTCATGCAGTCGAACGGCGGCATGGCCACCTTTGCCGCCGCCGCGCGGCGGGCCGTGACCACGGTCTTGTCGGGGCCGGCCGGCGGGGTTACGGCGGGGACGCTGGCCTGCCGCATGGGCAATTTCCGCAACGTCATCACCTTCGACATGGGCGGAACGTCGTGCGACGTCGCCCTCATCAAGGACGGCGAGCCCCTGTTGTCGAACCGCGGCAAGATCGAGGGACGCGATCTCGCCGTGCCTATGCTGGACATCAATAC
>JBAUOM010000595.1:0-9630 GCA_049579765.1 Xanthobacteraceae bacterium | reverse complement strand
GGGCCTGCCACGACCACACCATGGGGCGATCGCGCACGGCCTGCTGGATGCGGTTGACCTCGGGCCAGACGCCGACGCCGAGCGCGCCGACGAGCCGCCCGCGGCGAAGGACCAGACGCCGGTAACGGGCCGCGGCCGCATCGTGCCAGACGAGGGTGCGGATATCGTTGCGCTGGTCGAGTTGCTCGACGTCGCCCATGCTGAAGACGTCGGTGCCCACGACCTTGAGCTTGGTGGTGGGCGCCGAGCCGCGATAGGAGGCGGTGTCGCCGGCGATGTGCGCGGCCGCGACCGCGGCCTGCTCGAGCCCCGGAGCTACCAGCCCGTAGACGTGGCCGTCGTGCTCGGCACACTCGCCGACGGCGTAGACGTCGGGATCGGACGTCTGCATCGCGTCGTTGACGGTAATGCCGCGGCCGACCGCGATGCCGGCTTGCGCCGCGAGCTCGATGTTCGAGCGGATGCCGGTGCATATGACGACGGTGTCGCAATCTATCGTCTCGCCGGTGGACAGCTGCACGCGTTCGACGCGATCTGTGCCCTCGAATGATTTGACGGCGCAGCCGGCGCGCACATCGAGCCCCATGGCTTCGATCGACCGCCGCAGCAGGACGCCGCCGGCATGATCGAGCTGCCGCGCCATCAGGTGGGACTCGTGCTCGACGATCGTGGTGGGAACCCCGCGCAGAGACATGCCGCGCGCCGCCTCGAGACCGAGCAGACCGCCGCCGATCACGACGGTACGGCGCGAGCGGATCGAACGCGCGAGCAGCTTTTCCACGTCGTCGAAATTGCGAAAGCAGAACACGCCGCTGAGCTCTCGGCCGGAGATCGGCGGGAGATGCGGCCACGAGCCGAGACAGAGCACGAGCTTGCAATAGCGCCAGCGCCGGCCGAACTGGTTCTCGACCGATCTGGCGGCGCGCTCGATGCGGACGATGCGCTGGCAATCGTATTGCGTGACCGAGGCACCGGGCGAGAACATGTCGGCCTGGTAGACGCGCCCGAGCTGCACCTCGCCGGCGAGAAACGGCGTGAGCTTGACGCGATTGTACGGCCGCCAGCGCTCGGCGTTGAACAGCACGACGGGGAATCCGCGCCGCGACACTTCCTGCGCTGCGCGCAGTCCCGAAGGTCCTCCGCCGACGACGATGACCGGGTGCGAACCGGCCTCCGGGGGATCCGCCTGCGCCAGCGAGTGCGAGAACGCTTCGGCGCGAAGCGCCACCGTTCCGGCAACGAAGGCTCGACTGCGTGGAAGTTCCATCAGCTCGTGTCACGCATGAAAAGTCTCACGCCGCCGCCGAGCGTGCGGCGGCACGACCGGAGGCGCCGTGCTCGAATTCGTCGAGGAAGGACAACAGCTCCTGGCGATATTCGTAGTAGCGCGGGTGATCGAGCAGCGCGCGGCGGGTGCGCGGGCGGGGCAGCGCGACGTCGAGAACGCGGCCGATGCGTGCGTTCGGACCGTTGGTCATCATGACCACGCGGTCGGCGAGCAGGATCGCCTCGTCGACATCGTGGGTGACGCAGATCGCCGTGACCTGCGTGCGCGACCACACTTCCATCAGCACTTCTTGCAACTGCCAACGCGTGAGCGAGTCGAGCATGCCGAACGGCTCGTCGAGTAGAAGAAGCTTGGGCGACAGCGCGAAAGCGCGCGCGATGCCGACGCGTTGCTTCATGCCGTTGGAAAGCTCCGACGCCCGCTTGTCCATGGCGTCGGCGAGGCCGACGCGCGCGAGGTAATAGCCCACGATCTCCTCGCGCTCGGCGCGACCGGCGTGGGGGTAGACGCGGTCGACTCCGAGCGCGACGTTCTCGCGCGCCGTCAGCCAGGGAAACAGCGAAGGCGACTGGAAAACGACGGCGCGGTCGGGGCCGGCGCCGGTGATCTCCCGGCCGTCGAGCACGATGCCGCCGCCCGACAGGTCGTTGAGACCGGCGGCCATCGACAGCACCGTCGACTTGCCGCAGCCGGAGTGCCCGATCAGCGAGACGAACTCGCCCTTCGACATCAGGAGATTGAAGCCGTCGACGACGGTGAGCGGTCCCTTCGGCGTCGGATAGACCTTGCGCACGTCGTAGAATTCGACGTAGCGCGCTTCGATCGGGCTCGCCGCCGCTTCTCGATACGCGCGCGGCGGGCCGGTATCGAATACCGCCGGCACCACGTTCGGCGGCGCCCGACGTTCCTCGCCGCCGCTTGCCGCGCGCTCGACCCCGACGTCCATGAGATATTGCGTGATCGCGGCGCGCAGGCGCTTATAGGCGGGATCCCCGTTCATCCGCGCGCGGTCGCGCGGCCGCGCGAAGGGAACGGCGAACTGCGGACCGAAGGTCGCGCCCGGGCCGGGCTTGAGCGGAACGACCCGGTCGGCGAGCAGGAGGGCCTCGTCGACGTCGTTGGTGATGAGCACGACGGTCTTCTTCTCTGCCGACCAGATCGTCTCGATCTCCGTCTGCAACTTGGCGCGGGTGAGCGCATCGAGCGCCGAAAGCGGCTCGTCGAGCAGCAGAACCTCGGGGTCCATGGCGAGCGCCCGCGCCACCGCCACGCGCTGGCGCATGCCGCCGGACAGTTCCGCCGGCCGGCGATCGGCGGCGGGCGAAAGCCCGACCATCTCGACGTAGCGGCGCACGCGGGAGGCGCGCTCGGAGCGCTTGCGGGCGCCGAACACGGCATCGACCGCCAGCGCGACGTTGCCCTCGACCGAAAGCCAGGGCAGCAGCGAATAGCTCTGGAACACCACCCCGCGCTCCGGACCGGGCTCGGTCACCGGCTTGCCGCGGAAGCGGACCTCACCGGTGTCCGGCGTGAGCAGTCCCGCCATCAGATTGATGAGCGTCGTCTTGCCCGAGCCGGAAAAGCCGAGGATGGCGACGAATTCGCCCTCCTCGACCGAAAGCGAGACGTCGTCGAGGACGTGGGTACGGGTGTCCCCCGCGCCGTAGGATTTGCCGACCGACCTGAGCTCGAGCATCGCCATAGCCGAGCCTCGTCAGCGCGCGGTCCCGTGGGTGAACGCCGCCTGCAGGGCGAGCATGACACGGTCGAGCAGGAAGCCGATGATGCCGATGGTCAGCACCGCCACCATGATCTTGGCCATGGAAGCGGAGGAGCCGTTCTGGAACTCGTCCCACACGAACTTGCCCAGGCCCGGATTCTGCGCGAGCATCTCGGCTGCGATCAGCACCATCCAGCCCACGCCGAGCGAGAGCCGAAGCCCGGTGAAGATCAGCGGCAGCGACGAAGGCAGCACCAGCTTCACGATGGTCTTGGGCCAGGTGAGGCGCAGCACCCGCCCGACATTGAGCAGGTCCTTGTCGATCGACGCGACGCCGACGGCGCTGTTGATCAGCGTCGGCCACAGCGAGCAGAAGGTGACGGTGATCGCCGAGATCAGGAATGATTTCGGCAGGGTCGGGTCGTCCGATACGTAGAGCGCACTGACTACCATGGTAACGATCGGCAGCCAGGCGAGCGGCGAGACCGGCTTGAAAATTTGCACCAGCGGATTGAGCGCGGCATTGAAGGAGGCGGACAGGCCGCACAGGACGCCGAGCGGGACCGCGACGATGGTCGCGAGCACGAAGCCGGTGAATACCGTCTTGAGGCTGGTGAATATCTGGTCGACGAAGGTCGGCTTGCCGGTATAGGGCCGCAGCCTGACCTCGGCCTTGGGGTCCCGCTCCAGAATCTCGGCGTTGCGCTTTTGCTGGCGCTCGAAGAACGCGCGCTCCTTGTCGCGCTCGGCGAGATGGTCGGACCACAGGTTCTGCGCCTGCTGCCAGACCTGAACGGGCCCGGGGAGCGCGCCCAGGCTGGTCTGGACGTTGGGCGCGAGCCATGCCCAGAGTCCCAGGAACAGCACGATGGCGACGAGCGGCACGCCGAGCTGGCGCCAAAGCTCGGCGCCCTGCTGGCGGATATCCTCGCCGAGCGCGACGCGTGCCAGCGGGACGAGCCAACCGAATCCGACAAGCTCGAGGAATCCGGCGGCGCGGTTGATGCGCAGGTGCCAGCGTTCGCGTCCGTCGGCGCGCGCCGCCGGCATGGCGGGCGGGTCGACCGGGACGAGATCGGAAGTCACGGACATCGGTTCGATCCTTCGGCCAAGCGCCGCGGCCAGCGGCGCAGGCAACGACGCGGAGTTTGCGCCCGTCCGCGCGCGTTCAATTGGACACCACTTTCGCGCCGTCGACGCGCTGGCTGCCTTTGAGGCCGATCGTCATGCTTTCGATATACGCGTTGGGCTTGCGGCCATCGAAGGCGAGCCCGTCGATGAACTCGCTCGTCGGCTCGCGGTAGCCGTCGCTGCTCCAGGGGAAGTCTTCCTTCTTCGCCTTGCCTTCCTCGACCAGCAGCTTCGCCGCCGCGAGGTAGAGGTCGGGGCGGTAGACCTGTTTCGCGATGTCGGCGTACCAGCCGTCCGGCTTGGCCTCGGGGATCTGCCCCCAGCGCCGCATCTGCGTGAGATACCAGACGGCGTCCGAGTAGTAGGGATAAGTCGCGAAATAGCGGAAGAACACGTTGAAATCGGGAACGGCGCGCTTGTCGCCCTTCTCGTACTCGAACGTTCCGGTCATCGAGTTGGCGATGACCTCCGCATCGGCGCCGACATATTCCGGCTTGGACAGGATCTGCACGGCCTTGCGCCGATTGGCGTTGCCGTTTTCATCGAGCCAGATGCCGGCGCGGATCAGCGCCTTGGTCAGCGCGAGCACGGTGTTGGGATTCTTGCGCGCGAACTCCGCGGTCATCCCGAACACCTTCTCGGGATTGTTCTTCCAGATTTCGTAATCGGTGATGACCGGAACACCAATGCCCTTGAACACCGCGGCCTGGTTCCAGGGTTCGCCGACGCAGTAGCCGAGGATCGTGCCGGCCTCCATGGTGGCCGGCATTTGCGGCGGCGGCGTCATCGAGATCAGCACGTCGCCCATGATCTGGCCGGAAATGTCGGTCGGCGAATAGTAGCCGGGATGGATACCGCCGGAGGCGAGCCAGTAACGCAGCTCGTAATTGTGCGTCGACAGCGGAAACACCATGCCCATGTTGAACGGCTTGCCTTCGGCCTTGTACTTGTCGACGACCTGCTTGAGGGCGTCGGCCTTGATCGGATGGACCGGCTTGCCGTCGGCGCCCATGGCGAGGTGCTTCTTCATCTGCTCCCACACCGCGTTCGACACGGTGATGCCGTTGCCGTTGAGATCCATGGAGAACGGCGTGATCACGTGTGCCTTGGTGCCGACGCCGATGGTGGCCCCGAGCGGTTGGCCGGCAAGCATGTGCGCGCCGTCGAGCTCGCCGGTGATCACACGGTCGAGCAGGACCTTCCAGTTCGCCTGCGGCTCCGTGGAAACGTAGAGGCCCTCGTCCTCGAAGAAGTTGAGCTCCTTCGCGATGGCGATCGGGGCCATGTCGGTGAGCTTGATGAAGCCGAACTTGAGGTCCTCCTTTTCCAGCTTCAACGCCGCACGCGCGATGCCGGGCGCCAACAGCCGTTCGGCAGGCAGCGCGCCGGCGAGTCCGGCGGTCCCCGCGGTCGCCTTGAGGAATGCGCGGCGGCTGACACCCCGGCGCTTCGTCGGTCCGATGTCTCTCGTGCTCATATGCGCTGATGGTCCTCTCGACGCCGTTTCGCCCTCGATCCCGCGCGCTCGTCGCTGCCGACCGAACACAGAAAAGCCGCCCCAAGACGCTCGCGGCGTCTTCGCTCCAGGGCGGCGGCGTTGCCTGTTCGGCCTGCGGTAGAGCGAGCGCTGCCGTCCGCGCTGACGGCATTGCTCAGCAACCGTGTTTCAAGCTTCGTGCCAAGTCGCGCCGAAACCGAAAACGCATGCTATTTGAATGAGATCAATTCCAAGCCGGCGGTCCCCGCGCGAGCCGGAGCGAGCCGCCGCTGCCCTCTCCAAGGCATTGCTGCAACAATTTTGTGCAGCGCAAAATCGCGGACGCGCTCAGGCGCGCCGGATGTTCCAGGCGGAGAGATGCGCGCCGATATCATCGGGATCGAAGGCAGGTCCGACGACGGCCCCGATCCCGTCGGCCGGTTCGCCGGGCTCCCCCGCTCCGTCCGCGGCAATTGCCGCGTCGAATAGGTCCGGACGGAAGACCCCCTTCGCCGCCGCCAGCAGCTCGACCGACAGCGGCGCCTGGCCCCAGCGCACCATCTGGCCGTACAGCCAAGCCGCCTGCGCCGGGTCGGGACGCGCGGCGCCCTTGCGGCCGATCAGCAGATAGCGGTCGCTCACCCGCGTGGTGCCGTCCGGGGCGATCTTGATGCGACCGTCGAAAGTGCGGCGGATCACCTCGGCGGTGACGCCGATGCGATTGGGCGCGGCCAGGATGGCTGCGACCTCGTCGCGGTTGGCGTCATCGTCGATGAAGGCAGCCGCACGATGATGCGCGCGCACGAGCCGCAACAGCGTATCGGGCTGCGCCTGCGCCCAGCGCTCGCGTACCGCCAGCACCTTTTCGGCAGCGCGCAGCAGGATCTCGGAGACGAAGTGCAGGATGAATCCGATGCCGAGGTCGACCGCTACCGAGCTCCACGGTGCGCCCACGCAGAATCCGTCCACCTGCCCATCGGCGAGACTTTCGACCATGTAGGGCGGCGGCAACACCACGAGGCGAACATCTTCGTCGGGATCGACGCCGCCGGCCGCCATCCAGAAGCGCAGCTGATAATTGTGGGTCGAGAACGGAAAGGTCATTCCGAAGGTCAGCGGTTCTTCGCCCTTGGCCTTGCGCCGGGCGACGACGCGAGCCAGTGCGCGCGCCGACGCCGCCGGATCGGCGATGTTGCCCTCGGCGGCGGCGGCGATGGCGGCGTAGAGGGCGGGCGAGACCGTGATCGCGTTGCCGTTCATTCCGAGCCCCATGGGGGCGATGATCGGGACCTTGACGTGGCCGAGCCCGAGGCTCGACGCGATCGCCACCGGCGCCAGGAGGTGGGCGGCATCGAACAGGCCGATATTGAGCTTGTCGCGCACGTTCGACCACGACACTTCGCGCACCAGCTCGATTTCGAGACCCTCGGCGGCAGCGAAGCCCTTGTCGACCGCGACGATCGGGGCGGCGGCGTCGGCGAGCGGGATGAACCCGATCCGCAGCCTCGCTTCGCTCGCGCTCATTTCAGCAGCTCCGCGGCTGTGACTACCGATTGCGCGACCTCGGCGATCTTCTTGTTCTCGTTCATGGCCGTCTTGCGCAGGAGAACATAGGCCGCGTCCTCGCTGAGGTTCTTGGCTTTCATGAGAATGCCTTTGGCGCGATCGATGACCTTGCGCTCCTCGAGCTGGGTCCGAGTGCGCTCGAGCTCGTCGCGCAGGCGGGCGAAGGAATTGAAGCGCGAGATGCACAGGTCGAGGATGTTCTTGATGCGCTCCTTCTGCAGTCCGCCGACGACATAGGCGGAGACGCCGGCATCGACGGCGGCCTCGGTCGCGGCCTTGTCGCTCTGATCGACGAACATGGCGACCGGGCGTTTCACTGCCCGGCTGACCTGGAACATCTGCTCGAGGACGTCGCGGCTCGGATTTTCGAGATCGATCAGGATGACGTCGGGGTCGATGGCGTAAATGCGCGCGAGCAGGTGGGAGGTGTCGTCCACGCGCACCACATGGCCGGCCTCGCCCAGCCCGTCCTCCAGGATCGCCGCCCGGATCGGATTCTTGTCGACGATGACGATCTTGAGCGAGGGCTGCATGGGCGCGCGAGGCAAATTTCAAGCGCCGTGCCAAGCCCGCAGCCGTCGAAAATTACGAACCGGATCAATCGGGTAGCCACCGGCGCCGGGGCGACCCGGCCAACCGATGCGGATCGTGTGACGCAATCTTGGGCAGTGCGCTCATCAGCGCGGCAGCCAGCCGACGCGTCGCGACAATCGCCGTTCCACGCCCGTGGCGCCGATCCGGCGCGTGTTCAGATCGGATCGACCACGATTTGGAGTGGGAGTTGTTTGACGTAGCTGCCGAGCTGCAGCCGGCCCACGAACGACGACACGCCGCTCGCAGGCACGCTCGCTCGCTGGCGGCGCGCGCCTGCCACTGATGCGCTTGCATCGCCGTGACGAAGGCGGCAGTCACCGCAACGACCGCTACCGCCTCGAGCATGGGCTTCTCTTTCTCTAACGTCGAACGCATCGCATCCGGGACAGGGGGCGGACTTGTCCACAGCCGTTCTTCCGCTTGCCGCCGAATCGTCTCCTATATGGAGCGCCCGATTCGCCGGCGGGGGTGCCGCGCGGGCGGACGAACAAGGCGTGGCCCGGATGCGCTTCCACGCGGACCTGCACGTCCACTCGAAATATTCGCGCGCCACCAGCCGGGATCTCGACCTCGAGCATCTCGCCGCTTGGGCGTGCCGCAAAGGCATAGGCGTCGTCGCCACCGGCGACTTCACTCATCCGGCGTGGTGCGCCGAGCTCAAGCAGAAGCTCGTTCCCGCCGAGGCCGGCCTTTATCGGCTACGCGAGGAGATCGAGCGCGGCGTGATGCAGGCGCTGCCGCCATCGTGCCGCACGCCGATCCGGTTCATGCTCGAGGTCGAAATCTCCACCATCTACAAAAAGGGTGAGCGCACGCGCAAAGTCCACCACCTGATCTATGCGCCGGATTTCGACACCGTCGATCGCATCTCGGCGCGGCTCGCCCGCATCGGCAATATCGCCTCCGACGGCCGCCCGATCCTCGGCCTCGATTCTCGCGACCTGCTCGAGATCGTGCTCGAGGCCGGACCGCACGCCTACCTCGTGCCGGCGCATATCTGGACGCCCTGGTTCGCGGCGCTGGGATCGCAGTCGGGCTTCGATTCGATCGTGGACTGCTACGGCGACCTCGCCGATGCCATCTTCGCGGTGGAGACGGGCCTCTCTTCCGATCCCCCGATGAACTGGCGGGTGTCGTTCCTCGACCGCTATCGCCTGACCTCCAACTCCGATGCGCACTCGCCCGGCAAGCTCGGACGGGAAGCGACGACTTTCGACTGCGAGCTCGACTACTTCGCCATCGAGCAAGCGCTCAAGACCGGCCGCGGCTATGTCGGCACGGTCGAGTTCTTTCCCGACGAAGGCAAGTATCACCTCGACGGCCACCGCAAATGCGAGGTGCGCCTCTCTCCCAGCGAGACGCTCGCCCATCACGGCCGCTGCCCGGTCTGCGGGGAGCCCGTGACCATCGGGGTCGAGCACCGCGTCGACACCCTGGCCGACCGCAGCGAAGCGCAAGCGGTGCCGCCGCCCACCGCCGGCGCCGTCTCGAACCTGGTGCCGCTCCCGGAGATCCTCTCCGAGCTCGCCGCCAGCGGTCCCGCCTCACGGGCGGTGACGGCAGGCTACGATCAGGTCATCGCCAAGCTCGGCGCCGAGCTCTCCATCCTTAAGGCCGTGCCGGTCGAGGACATCGCGCGCGCAAGCTCCCCGCTGCTCGCCGAGGCGATCACCCGCTTGCGCGCCGGACAGGTGATCCGCGATGCCGGCTACGACGGCGAATACGGCGTCATCCGCCTGTTCCAGGAAAGCGAGCTGGAGCGGTTGACCGCCGGCGGATTGCTGTTCGATGCGCCGATGTCGCAGCGAAAGACAGCTCGACCGGCGAAGCCGCGCCCGACGACCGAGCCGGCCG
>JBAUOM010000594.1:0-10132 GCA_049579765.1 Xanthobacteraceae bacterium | reverse complement strand
CACGACGCCTCGAGGTAGACGGCGAGCCTCGATGACGGGCGAAAAAAAATCATCGCCCTCACGCGGCCGCGCGCGTCTCCACCGCCATCGTCGCGGAGATTTTCTCCGCCACCATGATGGTCGGAATGTTGGTATTGCCGCGCGGCACGGTGGGCATGATCGAGGCGTCGACGACGCGAAGGCCGGACACCCCGCGAACGCGGCCTGCAACATCGACCACCGCGTCGCGGTCACTGGCGGCGCCCATGCGGCAGGTGCCGACGGGATGGAAGGTGCCGGCGACATTATTGCGGATGTGCTCGGCGAGCGCCTCGTCGTCCGCGGCGAGCGTTGCGAGATCGACCCGCCGGTCGGCGAGCGTGGAGAAGATCGGGCCGGCGAGCGGGGGCACGAGATCGACCAGCGCGGCGATGACCGCGCTCTGCACCTTGTTGGCGGGCGTGATGCGGTTGATCCGGCGCAGGCGGTCGGTGAACTTCACCGGGAAGGTGACGCCGGTCATGGCGCGCACCTTTTCATGCGCCAGAATTTCGACCGCGCGGCGGAAGCCCTGCTTGAAACGCGCAAGGTCGAGCTCGTGGCCGGTGAAGTTGAACTCCACACAAGGCGGCACGGCGGCGTCGGCGGCCGCCAGCGATACGCGGCCGCGCGCCATCGGCTTGAGCAGGCTCGGCGCGAGATTGGCGACCTGGAAGCCGAGCGGGCTCCAGGAGGTCTTGCACTGCACGTTGATGTACATGTCGGTCGGCGGCGCGCCCGGCAAACCCGAGGAATAGCGGAACGCGGTCATGGGATGCGGCCGCAACCATTCCGGCTGCCGCGCGTGGCGGCGCTGCAGGAGGCCGACGAAGACGATGGCATGGTTGGAGAGGTTCTCGCCGACCCCGGGCAGGTCCGCCCGCACCGAAATGCCATGCTCGCGCAAATGGCCGGCGGGACCGATGCCGGAACGCATCAGGAAGGCGGGCGAATGCACGCCGCCCACCGACAGGATGGTCTCGCGCGCGTTGAATTGCTTGAGTTCGCCGCCCACGCGCGCGGTGACGCCGGTGACGCGGCGACCCTCGAACATGAAGCCGGTCGCGGTGGCGGCGCTGATGATGGTGAGACTGCCGCGCGCGCGCACCGAGGCGTCGAGGTAGCAGATCGCCGCCGAGGCGCGCTTGTCCGGCCAGTTGCTCATGGGCACCGCGCCGTAGCCGTCGCGGAAATCCGCGTTCATGTCGGCGATGAACGGGATCTGGCGCTCCTGCGCGTAGGCGGCGACCGCCTTCGACAGCGGCGCCCAATCCTCCGGCTTGGTGCGGCGGATCGGTACCGGACCGTCCTTGCCGTGCAGTTCGCCGTCGAAATCGAGCTCATGCTCGAGCTTGCGGTAAAAGGGGAGCACGTCGCTCCAACCCCATCCAGCCGCGCCGTGCGCCTCCCACTCGGCGTAATCGTCGGGCGTGCCGCGGTAGGCCACCATGCCCATCACCGACGAGCCGCCGCCCATGACGCGGCCCTGGGAAAAGCCGACCAGCGGCGAATTCTGCTTGCGGCGCCAGTGCACCTTGAGCCCGGGCCAGAAATAGGCGTCGTTGTAGTAGGAGGTGGCGTAAGTATCGAGCACGTCGGCGGGCTCCTTGCCCGGCGGCGTATCGGGCCCCGCTTCGAGCAGCAGCACCTTGGTGCCGGAGCGCGCGGAGAGCCGATTGGACAGCACGCATCCGGCAGCGCCGCCGCCGATGATGATGAAGTCGAAACTGTCGGTCATGGGTCCTTGGGCGGTTCGATGATTGGCGCGCGCGGGCAGGCCCTTGCGCGGCGGCATGACGGCAGCCGAAAATGGCTGCCATAATCATTCGACATTAAACATGCCTCGGAGGAAAGCCCAATGCCGAATACCCCGTCGCGCGCCGCGCGAACCACCTCGCACATTCTGCGGCGCGCGCTGCTGGCGATGATGCTGACCGCGGCGGCCGCGATACCCGAGAGTGCACGCGCGGAATATCCGGAGCGGCAGATCACAATGGTCGCCTGCTTTCCCGCCGGCGGCGGCACCGATATCGCGGCGCGGCTGATCAACACCCAGCTCGGCGAGGCCTTGGGCAAGCCCGTGATCGTGGAGAACCGAGGTGGCGCCGGCGGCAGTATCGGGACGGCCGCGGTCGCGCGCGCGGCGCCCGACGGCTACACGATCCTGGTGTGCTCGAGCGCCTTCGTGGTCAACCCCAGCCTCTACGCCAACGTCACCTACGATCCATTCAAGGATTTCATCCCGATCATGGTGATCGGCGCGTCGCCCAATGCCTTCGTGGTGCCGGCCCAGTCCGAGATCAAGAGCCTGCCCGAGCTGATCGCCAAGGCGAAGGCCAATCCCGGCAAGCTCAACTGGACGAGCCCGGGTGCAGGGACGACGCCCTATCTCGCCGGCGAGCTGCTCAAGCTGCGCACCGGGATCAACATGCAGCACATTCCGTTCGCCGGCGCGGGCCCTGCGACCACGGCCGCGCTCGCGGGCCAAGTCGACATGTATACCGCCAATATCGGATCGCTGATGGGCCTGATCGAGTCCGGCAAGCTGCGCCCGATCGCAGTGACCTCGAAGCAGCGCTGGTCCGACCTCCCCAATGTCCCGTCGCTCGACGAGCTCGGAATCAAGGATGCCGAATCCGACACCTTCCAGGGCATCTACGTGCCGGCCGGAACGCCGCAATCAGTCGTGGACCGGCTCGCCAGGGAGCTCGCCGCCATCCTCGCCCGCCCGGACGTGCGGGAGAAATTCGTCAAAGCCGGGCTGCCCGTCGTGGCCGAAGGACCCGAAGTGTTCCGCGCCCGCATCGCGCGCGAGGTTCCGATGTATAAGGAGATCATCGACAAGGCCGGGTTGAAGGTCAAATGAGCGGTTCGTCGCCGCCCGCCGGCCGTCATCGCCCGCCTAGGCGGGCGATCCAGCAATCACCGACCGGGAACGTGTGGTACGCCCGCGTCTGGATCGCCCCAGCGGTGGGCACTGCATGCCCGCTTTCGCGGGCATGACACCGCACCAGAGACGCGGGGTTGCGAAAAGGACACGATATGCCGAAACCGCTGGCGGGCATCAGGGTCATCGAGGTCGCCAATTTCATTGCCGGCCCGCTCGCCGGCACGCTGCTCGCCGACATGGGCGCCGACGTGATCAAGGTCGAGCCGCCGCAGGGCGACATGAGCCGGGCGACGCCGCCGATCCGCAACGGTGAGAGCGTGAGCTTTGTCGCGCTCAACCGCAACAAGCGCAGCCTGGTGCTCGATCTCAAGCAGCCCGAGGCGATCGAGATCATGCGCAAGCTGGCGGCGACATCGGACGTATTCCTGGAGGCTTACCGGCCGGGCGCCCTCGACAAGCTCGGGCTCGGCGCCGCCGAGGTAAAGGCCGAACAGCCGCGCATCGTCTATACCTCTGTGTCGGGCTTCGGCCAGAGCGGCCCTGACCGCCGTCGCGCCGGCGTCAACCTGATCATCGAGGCATTCTCAGGCGTGCTCTCGGTGACCGGCGAGCCGGGCAGGATGCCGATGCGACCGGGCGTGCAGACCGCCGATGTGTTCGGCGCGTTGTTTGCGACCTATGCAACGCTGGCCGGTCTCGTGGGCGCCGCACGCCACGGCGAAGGACGCATCGCCGATGTCTCGCTGGTCGAGGCGTCGATCGCGGCGGCGGCCTGGGAGGCGGCGGAATATCTCGAGACCGGCCAAGTGCCGCAGCCGCTCGGCCATCGGCATCGCCTCAACGCACCCTATCAGCTGTTCGAAACGAGGGACCATCGCTACCTGGCGATCGGAACGCCGAACGATGCGCTGTTCGGCCGGCTCATGCAGGTCCTCGGCCTCCAAGCGCATGCGAGCGATCCGCGCTTCTCCTCCTACGCCACCCGCAAGGCCAACGAGGACGCGTTGCTTCCGCTGGTCGAGCCCGCCGTCCGAGCGCGCGATAGCGCCGAACTCGAGCAAGCGCTGCGCGATGCCGGCGTGCCCTGCGCGCGGGTGAACAACTTCAAGGAGGTGTTCGACGACCCCCAGATCGTTGCCCGCGGCGTGGTGCAGGAGGTGGCGCATCCGCGGCTCGGCAGGATGCGCACTACCCGCAATCCGGTGCTCTTCGATCGCGACGGCCCGACGATCGAGCGGCACGCGCCGATGCTGGGCGAGCACTCCGAGGAGGTGCTGATCGAGCTCGGCTATGCGCCGGCGGCGATCCGCCAGCTCGCTGCGGCGGGGGTGACGCGGCTCGCGACGGGCGCGAAAGGAACGGTCGAAGCCGCGGAGTAGACTACGTTCGCTGTCAAAGCTGGTGTCGTCCCCGCGCATGCGGGGACCCATATTCCAGCGACCGGCATGCGCGGCACGATGGGTCCCCGCTTTCGCGGGGACGACAGCCGAAACAAAGGATCGACACCATGCCGCTTGCACGCAGCTTTCTCTACGTCCCGGCCAACCGCGAAAAATTCCTGGAGAAAGCGATCGGTCTGCCGTCCGATGCCTTCATTTTTGATCTGGAAGATTCGGTGCCGCCGGCCGAGAAGGCGAACGCGCGCGCCGGCGTGCGCGAATACGTGCCGAAGATTGCAGGCGACCGCGTGTGGGTGCGCGTAAACGGGCTCGATAGCGGGTTCGCTGCCGCCGATCTCGACGCGGTCGTCGGCGTCGCCGGGCTCGCTGGATTCTTCCTGCCCAAGGTCGAAACCTCCCACGAGGTCGAGCGCTGGGACGTCATGATCGGCGCGCTCGAGAGCGGGCGCGGCGTCACCGCGGGCGCGCTCAAGCTCGTCATTTCGATCGAGAGCGCGCGCGGCGTGCTCAACGCCTACGGCATGGCGACCGCGGCGGCGCGCGTCGTGTCACTGACCTTCGGCGGCGCGCAGGACGGCGACCTCAACACGGATCTCGGCTGCGCCTGGTCGATCGAGGGCCCGGAAATGCTGCACGCGCGTTCGCATACGCTGCTGGCGGCGCGCGCGGCGCGCTTCGATACCCCGCTCGACGGCGTGTTCGCCGACGTGCGCGACGCCGAAGGCTTCGAGCGCGACACCACGCTCTCGCGCCGGCTCGGCTACCGCGGCCGCAAGCTCATCCATCCTGCGCAGATCGAGCCTTGCAACCGGCTGTATCGCCCCAGCGCGGCCGAGCTCGACTACTACGCCCGCGTGCTGGAGGCATTCGAGACCGCGGTGGCGCAGGGCAATGCCTCGACCACCGTCGACGGCCGCATGATCGACCTCGCCATGGCCAATGCGGCGCGGCGCGTGCTCGCGGCGGAAGCGGCATGGAAGAAGGCGGGCTAGATCGTCCGCAACAAGGCCCCGCGGCTCAAGTCGGATTCGGCGACCGCTCCGCGCGATTAGACCGCGAGGTTTGCCGCTTCAGGATGCGATCGAGCGCCGCCCGTCCCGCGGCTGACGCCTCTTCCCGGGTGAAGAAATAGTCGCCCGTGGTCTCGCTCCAATTCGGATCGTCGCTCCGGGTAATGATGTAGCCGTAGGTCCCGATCGGTCTGGTACGGCGCTGCACCAGGACGCGAAATTTGGAGTCATCGGCCATAAAAACAATATGCGCGCAGGCGCCGGCACACGCCAGCCCCGCGGCGATTTGTTGTAGCAATTCTAGTCTTGATCCCCAAGAAACGAGGCCCTGCCCTCGAAGTTCGAGCCACCTCCAGCCTGGACGCTCACTTCTTCGCGGCGCCGAACGGCGCCGTGGCCTCTTCGAACAGCTCGATCACACTGCCTGGGCCGGATTCGTCGGTGAGCCCGACCGTGATGAGCTGGCCATCGGAGGTGCGCGCACTGGCAATGCGCCGTGGTTGCCAATCGCTCTGCCCGAGCATGTGCCGGATGATCGAAACCTCCTCCACGACAGCCTCGTACACCCGATCCGGCTCGAAGCGCTCGCAATGACAGCGCGCGCACAGCAGCCGCTGTGGAAAAAATCCAGTGCTGCACCGCACGCAACGCCAGATGCCGACGCCGGGTGTCATTCCATTCGCTCCAGAACGGCCGCCGCCGCCGTGCCGCCGTAGCGATACATCGTCATGCCGTAGCCGGTCGCGACGGCGAGCCGCGCGTCCTTCACTTGCCGCCCACTGGCACGCTGCTGCAGCTGCAGCACCGCCTCGGCAATACCGTTGAGGCCGCCGGCCGGGCCGCCTGGCTGGCCGGCGGAGAGCATGCCGCCCCAGGTATTGACCGGAAACTGCCGCTCGCCGATGTCGCGGCGCGCGAAGCGCGCGAGGTCGTTGCCGGGGATCATGCCGAGATCGTTGAGCTGCGCCAGCACCATGGTGGGGTAGTCGTCGTAGATCGAGGCGACATCGACCTGCTCGGGCCGCACGCCCGCCGCACGCCACAGCTCGTCCGCGAAGGTGGCAATGCCGGTCGCGAGTCCGTCGCCCTCCTGGTTGTCGTAGTTGAAGCTCGCGCGATGCGCGCGCACGCGCACCGGCGCGCGGCCGTGCGGACAACGGTCGGGATGGGCGACGACGATGGCCTGCGCCCCCGCCACGACCGGCACGCAGTCATAGCGCGACAGCGGATCGGCCACGAGCGGCGCCGCGAGGTATTCCTCCATGGTCATGGGCGTGCGGTAGACGGCATAGGGGTTGTTCGCGGCCCAGGCGCGTTGGGCGATGGCGATCTGGCCGTAGTCGGATTTCTGCAGGCCGTACTTCTTCATCTGCCGGCTGGTCACCAGCGCATAGACGCCGTTCGGCCCGCCGTGGCCGAGCGGCGCCAGATGCAGCTGGGTGACGATGTTGAAATTCGCCGCCACCTTGGCGTAGCCGCCGAGCCCGGTGGCATCGCCGCCCACCACGAGAACCAGCGACGCGGCGCCGCTTTCGACCGCGCGCAGCGCGTGCCCCAGCATGTTCATGGCGGAGGAGCCGCCATTGGTGTCCTGCACGAGCCAGCGCAGCGACAGGCCGAGCTTCCAGGCGAGGTCGACGGCGGCATCGGGGGCGAGCGAGAGCGAGGCGGCCGCCATGCCATCGATCTCGCGCGCGTCGATCGCGGCATCCTGCAGCGCGGCGACCACGGCGTCGCGGATGAAGGTGTGCGTCGACTGCCCGGGCTGCGGGCGGCGGGTATAGGCCGATTGCCCTACGGCGATGATGGCGGCGTGGGTATGCATGATTGGGTTCGAGTAGCGCGTTGAGAGCGGGCGTTCCTGATGTTAGCCTCGCGGCCTCCGTCCGCGAAGCCTGTCCTCAACGCAGCGGTGGCGCGGCCTGGCGACCCGTTCCTTCCCCTCATTCCCCGAGGCAATCAATGATCCGCGCTGCAATCGTCGGGCTGGGGCGCTGGGGCCGCTCGCTGGTGGCGTCGGTGCAGGGCAAGAGCGACGACATCCGCTTCGTCCTCGCCCATTCCCGCACGCGGGCGACGGCGGAGGCGTTCTGCCGCGAGCAGGGCGTGCCGCTCGTCGACGGCTACGAGCAGCTGCTCGCCGACCCGAACGTCGACGCGGTCGTGCTCGCCACGCCGCACAGCCTGCACGAGCGCCAGATCACGGCGGCGGCGGCGGCGGGTAAACACATCCACGTGGAAAAACCGATTACGCTGGCCCGCGCCAGCGCGGACACCGCGGTCGCAGCCGCGCGCAAGGCCGGTGTGGTGCTCGCAGTGGGCTACTGCCGCCGCTTTCATCCCTCAGTGGTCGGGCTGCGCCAGCGGCTGCGGGACGGTCGGCTCGGCACAGTCATGTCGATGGTGGCGCAGCACACCACCAGCACCGCGCAGTTCCTGGCGCCGGACAATTGGCGCACCGCGCCCGAGGAGGCGCCGGGCGGAGCACTCACCGCCGTCGGAGTGCATTCGCTCGACCACATGATCGAGTTCGCCGGCCGCGTTCGCGACGTACGCTGCGTCACCGCCCGCAACTTTCCCGGCCCTTCGGATGACACCACCACCGTCATGCTGCGCTTCGAAAGCGGCGCCACCGGGCTGATCTTCTGCTCGGTCGCAACCGCCACCAATTTCAGCTTCACGCTCTACGGCAGCAAAGGCCTGGCGGAGATTTCGCGGCCCGACCTGGCGCGCTTGCGCTTCGTGCCGACGTCGGTCGCGGCCCCCACCGGCCCGGTGACCGCGCCTCCCGACGAGATCAGCGAGCACGCCACCTTCGACATGCTCAACGCCGAGCTCACCGAATTCGCGCGCGCGATCCGCGAGCGCACGCCCTATCCCGTTACGATCGACGAGGTGCTGCACGGCATGGCGGTCTTCGACGCCATCGTGAGGGCGGGACAATCCGGACAAATCGAAGCGGTCGCCGAGCCGGCCGGCCGCCGCATGGCATAGCCGAGCAAACCGTTCAGGAGCGCCCATGGAGAAGCTGATCATCACGGTCGCCTGCGACTCGCGCACGTCCTATCCGCACAACCATCTTTGCCCGCCGCAAGAGGACATCCCGGGGGTGGCGCAGCAATATATCGATGCCGTCAATGCCGGTGCCGCCATCGCACATATCCACGGCCGCCGCACGCTCGAGGAAACGATCCAGGCCGATGGCCGGCAGGTGTCGCGCATCCATCATGACGACTGGAAGCGCCTGCAGGACGCCATCATGAGCAAGGTCGATCCGATCATGCAGTTCGGCGTCGCCTCCGCGCGCATCGAGGAGAAGATCAAGCTGATGGAGCTCGGCCCCGACATGATGGCGGTCTGCTTCAACGCCCACGACGAGTATTTCCAGCCGGTGCCGTCGCTGCCGCCCAAGCGCATGATGGCGATCCATCCGGTCGAGGAGCTCATCGCCTATGCCAAGGCCGCCGACGAGCACAAGGTGAAGCTCGAATGCGAATGCTTCACCACCGGCGCGTTCTGGCACCTCGAATTCGTGCGCAGGCAGGGATATCTGCGGCGGAACACCTATACCACGCTGTTCATCGGCTGGCCCGGCGGCACTTGGACACCGCCCACCGAGCGCGCCCTGCAGTTCATGGTGGACAACCTGCCGCCGGACTGCATCTGGAACGTGAGCGTGATGAACCCGGACAAGCAGTGGCCGATCCTGGCGCTGGCGGTCGCGCTCGGCGGCCACGTGCGCGTCGGCTATGAGGACAATCCCTTCATCGCCCCGGGCGAGTTCGCCAAGAACAACGCCGTGCTGGTGGAGCGCATGATGGGCATCGCGCGCGGGCTCGGCCGCGAGGTCGCCACCCCCGACGAGGCGCGCAAGATCCTCGGCCTCGTGCGCGCGCAGTGATCGTTGATGCAAAAGTGCAAGCTGGGAAATTCCGCGCTCGACGTATCCGTGGTCGGGCTCGGCGGCAACAATTTCGGCGGCCGCATCGATTTTCCGGCGGCGGAACGCGTGGTGCACAAGGCGCTCGCGCTCGGCGTCACGCTGATCGATACCGCCGACAGCTATGGCAACCGCGGCGGCTCGGAAGAGGCGCTGGGCCGCATTCTCGGGGACAAGCGCAATGGAATCGTGCTCGCGACCAAGTTCGGCCTGCGGATGGACGACGCCGGCACGCGCAGCGGGGCGTCACGGGGCTATGTCATGCAGGCGGTGGAGGCGAGTCTGAAACGGCTGCGCACCGATTGGATCGACCTCTACCAACTGCACCGCCCCGACCCGCAGACGCCGATAGAGGAGACCTTGCACGCGCTCGACGACCTCGTGCGGCAGGGCAAGATCCGCGCCATCGGCTGCTCCAACCTTTCAGCGCGACAGGTGATCGCGGCGCACGACACCGCGAGCCGGCACGGACTGGCGGCCTTCGTGTCCTGCCAGGACGAGTACAGCCTGCTCGCGCGCGACATCGAGCGCGAGCTCATACCAGCGGCGAAAGCGCGCGGGCTCGGCATCTTGCCCTATTTCCCGCTTGCCAGCGGGCTCCTCACCGGCAAGTACCGGCCCGGCGCGCTGCTGCCGCCGGGCTCGCGGCTAGCGAAGAATCCTGGCCACGCGCAGGACTTCATCAGCGAGCGCAACTGGCGGATCGTCGGCGAGCTCGAGGCATTCGCCGCGCGCCGGGGCCGCAGTCTGCTCGAGCTCGCCGTCAGCTGGCTGCTGCGCGACGGCGTGGTCGCCAGCGTCATCGCCGGCGCGACCACACCGGAGCAGATCGAGCAGAACGTCCATGCGGCGGGCTGGGTACTCTCGGCCGAGG
>JBAUOM010000593.1:0-2905 GCA_049579765.1 Xanthobacteraceae bacterium | reverse complement strand
CCGGGCTTCACGACGATGCGCTTGACTCTGTAGCGCGGAGCGATGTCGACATCCTGGTAATAGCCCCAGGGCCGATAGATGCGCCGGTGCTCGGTCGCGGCGCGATGGTTGCGCGCTTTGAGGTCCGCGACCAGCGTCTTGACCTGCTCGGCTTTCGCGCGCGCGCTGACCAGCACGGCGTCCGCGGTCGACACGACGACCACGTCGTCGAGGCCGACCACCGTGGTCAGAACGGAGTCCTCCGACCGCACGAGGCTGTTGCGACTGTCCAGCATGACGACGGGACCGTCGGTCGCGTTGCCGGCCTGATCGTGATCGAGGATCTCCCACACCGCGCTCCAGCTTCCGACGTCCGACCAACCGAGATCGGCGGGGACGACGGCGGCGAGCTCGGTACGCTCCATGACGGCATAGTCGATCGATTTTTTCGGCGCGCGGGCAAAAGGCTCGGCGGCGAGCCGCAAGAAGTCGAGGTCGCGCGTGAGCCCGCTGACCGCCGCCTTGGCAGCCTCGGCCATGGCGGGCTCGAAGCGCTCGATCTCTGCCAGCATGGTGGCGGCGTGAAACAGGAAATTGCCGCTGTTCCAGAGATAGCGATCCGCCACGTAGCTGGCGGCGGTGGCGGCGTCCGGCTTTTCCACGAATGCCTCGACCGCGCGCACCGAAGCGCCATTGAGCTTTTCGCCCGGCCGGATGTAGCCGTAATTCGTCGCCGGATGGGTGGGCTCGATGCCGAAAGTCACGATCCTGCCCGCAGCCGCGGCCGTGGCCGCGTGCCGACAAGCTTCGCGGAATTCGTCGGCCTTGCGAACCACGTGATCGGCGGCCAGGACCAGTACGAGCGCATCGCGATCGCGTTCGGCGGCCAGCACGGCGGAGACGGCGACCGCCGGACCGGAATCGCGCCGCACGGGTTCGAGCACGATGTCGGCGTCGATGCCGCGCTCACGCAGCTGCTCGGCAACCACGAAGCGGAAATCGGCATTGGTGATGACGATCGGGCGCCCAAACAGGCCGGGGTCGGAAATGCGAGCAAGTACTTGCTGAAAGGTCGACTCGGGTCCGACCAGAGAGACGAATTGCTTCGGCATGCTCTCGCGCGAAACCGGCCACAGGCGGGTTCCGGCGCCGCCGCACATGATCACGGGGACGATTTGAGCCGGCATCCGCGATGCTCCCTCGACAGCCGCGACAGTTCAAGCCGCCCTGGCACAAAACGTCAAGCTGTACCGGCCGCAAAGGAGTTCCGGCCGGTCAAAGCCGCCAAAGCTCGACCCCTGCAGGCGTCTTGCCCGGATCGAGCACGCCTTTGACGTCCATAACAAGGCCGCGGCCATCCCTGAGCAGTCGGGTCATCAGCGGCCATCCAGACGCCCGATAGGCCTCGTGGGCCACTGCGAGAACGACGGCATCGGCCGGTGCGGGATCGCTCTGCAAGACGAGGCCATATTCATTGAGCGCTGCCGAAGGATCGGCGACCGGATCGTGAACCTGCACGGTTATGCCGAACGATTGAAACTCGCGCACGATGTCGAGGGCGCGCGAATTACGGATATCGACGACATTCTCCTTGAACGTCAATCCGAGCACCGTCACTCGCTCCGTGCGTGTGCCGCCTTTCAAGAGGCGGCGCAGGCACTCCCGCGCGACCCGCACGCCGACGAGGTCGTTGATGCGTCGACCCGCGAGGATCACGTCGGGATGATACCCCGCCTTTTGCGCCCGATAGGTAAGGTAATAGGGATCGACCCCGATGCAGTGCCCGCCGACCAGCCCCGGGGTGAAACCCAGAAAGTTCCACTTGGTCGCCGCCGCCGCCAGCACGTCCAGCGTGTCGATGCCGAGCTCGTGGAAGATGGCCGACAACTCGTTCATGAATGCGATGTTGAGATCGCGTTGGGCGTTCTCGATGACCTTGGCCGCTTCCGCGACCTTGATCGACGGCGCCCGGTGCAGTCCGGCCGTTACCACCGAGCCGTAGACCGCAGCGATGATGTCGAGGGTACGCGGGTCCTGGCCGGCAACGATTTTCTTGATCGTCTCGAAACGGTGCGCCTTGTCGCCCGGATTGATCCTTTCGGGGGAATAGCCGACCGTGAAATCGCGTCCAGCCGAGAGGCCAGACGCTTGCTCCAGGACTGGCACGCAATCCTCCTCGGTCGCGCCGGGATAGACCGTGGACTCGTAGACGACGATATCGCCTTTCTTCAGAGCCTCACCTACCGTCTTCGAGGCGGCCAGCAACGCGGTCAGATCCGGCCGTCGCGCCTGATCGATCGGCGTCGGAACCGTCACGATGAAGAAGTCTGCGGCCGAGAGCTCGTCGGGATTGCAGGTGAAGCGCAGACTGGGATGAAGGAGATCGTGCGGCGCGACCTCGCGCGTGCAGTCGCGGCCGGAGTTGAGCTCGGATATGCGCGCGGCGTCGATATCGAAGCCGATCACCGGCGTGCCCTGCCGGCCGAACGCGACAGCGACCGGCAGCCCGACATACCCGAGACCGATGACGGCGAGTTTTCGACCGTGCGGCACGACCTGCCTTGGCGTGTTCGGATCAAGATGGGGATCTGTTTACCTCGCGGAAGGCGCCGTTCGCAACGGATCACTCACGCCTTCCATCCAGCAAACGTTGATAGAGCTCGACCAGGTCGCAGCCGATGCGCGCGCTCGAAAACTGCCGCTCGGCCAGTTCGCGGCTGGCCTTGCCGAACTTGCGCCGAAGTTCGGGATCGAGTGCGAGGCGCTCGATGGCATCGGCCAGCGCATCGGCATCATCGCGCGGCACCAGAAATCCGTTGACGCCGGGACGTGCAATGTCGCGGCACCCCGGCACGTCGGTGGCAACCAACGGCCGGCCACAGGCTGCGGCTTCCAGAAGGCTCAAGGGCATTCCCTCGCGATGCGA
>JBAUOM010000592.1:0-12686 GCA_049579765.1 Xanthobacteraceae bacterium | reverse complement strand
GCCGCGCGGGGACCGTTCGCGCACCCGAAGCTGCGGCCATTGTAAATAACAACAAAATACAATGAGGAGCGGCGGGGACCGGGCGCGATCCTTCGCGCGCGCGGCCGGGGCCGAGCGCGTTGCCGCCGACGCGAGTGCGCCCGGGCATGCCCTTGGCCCGTTGCGCCTATCGCATCATTCCATCTTCACGATGTCAAAGAGCGCAGTTTCTTCGCTCCCGCGGCGCGTTTCTGCGCCCGGGTTACTCCCAGCAGGCCCTCAGGATCGTCCACCGAAGAGGACCTGGGCCAGCGAGATTCGTGATGATAACCCAGGCACGTGACGTAGTCAATATCGTAGTTCTTCTGTAGTCGTAGACGTTCCCGCCAGCGGGCGCCGGCGGCGATCCGCCTGCCGATCGCACATCGCTGCGTAGCCGCGCGTGACCTGGGTGACATCCTGCAGGCTGTTGCCGGGATAGACGGCGATGTCGCCGGCCGGCAGCTTCACGCCCTGCTCGCCGGAACCGGTGCCCGGGACACGCTGGTTCGACTAGAATGACTCAAATGAGCCGTTGGGACGCGACCATGGATGTGGGGAATTGGCTCCGAAGCTTGGGGCTTGGCCAGTATGAAGGCACTTTCAACGATAGCGCGATCGACGCGGATGTCCTGCCCGAACTGACAGAGATCGACCTCGAAAAACTCGGCATTCCACTCGGGCACCGCAAGCGCCTGCTCAGGGCGATAGCGGCTCTCGGCGCGGCGGCGACCGTGCCAAGCGCTGCGGCCGCGCGTTCGGACGCGGATGATGCCGAGCGGAGGCAGCTCACCGTGATGTTCTGCGACCTCGTGGGCTCGACTGCGATGTCGCAAAGGTTCGATCCGGAGGACATGCGAGGGATCATCGGCGCCTATCATCGCTGCTGCTCGACGCTGGTCGAGCGCCACGGCGGGTTCGTCGCCCAGTACATGGGCGACGGCGTGCTCGCCTATTTCGGCTATCCCCACGCCCACGAGAATGATGCCGAGCGCGCCGTGCAGGCCGGGCTCGCGCTCGTCGCGACAGTCCCCAAGCTCGCAACCCCGGCCGGCTCGCCTTTGCAGGTGCGTGTCGGCATTGCGACCGGGATGGTCGTGGTTGGCGACCTCGTCGGATCGGGGGATGCGCAGGAGCGCGGCATCGTCGGCGAGACTCCGAACCTCGCGGCGCGCCTGCAGGGGATCGCCGAGGCAGATACGGTCGTCATCGCAGAGGGCACGCGAAGACTTCTCGGCCATCTCTTCGAGCTGGAAGACCTCGGGGCCAAGGAGCTCAAGGGCATCGATGGGCCGGTACGGGCCTGGGCGGCGCTACGAGCAAGCGCGGTGGCAAGCCGCTTCGAGGCGCTGCGCGCGGCCAGCCTGACCGCTCTGGTCGGGCGCGAAGAAGAACTCGAGTTGCTGCTTCGGCGCTGGTCGCGGGCGGAGAGCGGTGAAGGCCAGGTCGTTCTGTTCTCCGGCGAAGCCGGTATCGGAAAATCGCGGCTCTCAGCGGCGCTGATGGAACGCCTCGCCGGCATTGCGCACACGCCGCTGTGCTATTTCTGCTCACCGCAGCACACGGACAGCGCGCTGCACCCGGTTATCATCCAGATCGAGCGCGCCGCAGGGCTGGCGCACGACGACACGCCGCAAGCCCGGCTCGACAAGCTTGATGCCTTGCTCGCGCAGACCTCGACCTCGACCGAGGACGCCGCGCTGTTTGCCGAACTGCTGTCGCTCCCGAACGACGGACGTTATCCCAGGCTCGAGCTTGGCCCGCCGCAGCGGCGGCAAAGAACGCTTCAGGCGCTCGTGGCGCAAATGGAGGCGCTGACACGGCAAAGTCCGGTCCTGATGATCTTCGAGGACGCGCATTGGACCGATCCCACGAGCCTCGAGCTGTTCGGCCGTGCCGTGGACCGCATTGCGATGCTCCCCGTGCTGCTGATCGTGACGTTCCGGCCGGAGTTCAATGCGCCCTGGATCGGGCGGCCGCACGTGACGGCCCTGACCCTCAACCGGCTGGCGCAGCGCGACGTCGGCGCCATGATCGACAGGGTTGTGGGCAACCAGCCGCTGCCGGCGAGCATCCGGCAAGACATCATCGAGCGCACCGACGGAATCCCGCTGTTCGTGGAGGAGATGACGAAGGCGATCTTGGAGGCGGACAGCGACGGGGAAGCGCTGCGGACCGCCGCTGCGGTTCCATCCTCCGCGCTGGCGGTCCCCGCGAGCCTGCACGCATCGCTCATGGCCCGCCTCGACCGGCTTGGTCCCGGCAAGGAGGTGATGCAGATCGGCGCCGCAATCGGCCGGGAATTCTCTCATGCGCTGCTCGCCGCCGTCGCGCGCAAGCCCGACGCGGAGCTCGAGGCGGCGCTCGACCGCCTCGTCGAGGCCGGCTTGCTGTCGCGGCAGGGCGTGCTGCCGTACGCGAGCTACCTGTTCAAGCATGCGCTGGTGCAGGACGCCGCCTATGGCATGCTGCTGCGCGAGCCACGCCGCGCGCTTCACGCCCGGATCGCCGAGGCGCTCGAAAGCCAGTTTGCCGATGTGGCCCAGGCCGAGCCGGAAATCCTGGCGCATCATTTCAGCCGCGCCGATCTCGCCGGGCCCGCGTCGCGTCATCTGGAAGGTGCCGGCGATCGCGCGGTGGCCCGCTCGGCCTACGCTGAAGCGGTCGCGCATTTCGGCGCAGCGCTTGCGCAGCTGGATCGGCTGCCGGCGTCGCCGGAGCGCAGCCAGCGTGAGCTCGCGGTCCTGCTCAAGCAAGGGCCGGCCGTCCTGATTTTAAGGGGCATGCGAAGCGACGATGTCGAGCAGATCTACCGACGCGCTTACGACCTCGCAAAATCATTGGGTAACGAACCAGGGTTGTTCAAGGCGCTCTGGGGATTGTGGTTTTGCGCCAATTTGAACCGCAGAACCGACATCGCGCGCGATCGTGCGGAAGAACTGGTCGCACTTGCACAGCGGTCGGGCGACGAGAACCTGTTTCTCGAAGCCATCCATTGCCGCTGGTCGACGGCATTTTTCCGCGGCGATGTGGCGGGCACTCTCGCTGGCGCCCGCGAGGGCCTCGAGCTCTACGATCCTGCGCGCCACAGCCCGCTCGGCGCCGAATTCGGCGGGCACGACCCCGGAGTTTGCGCTCATACCGTTGGCGGTTTGGCTTTCGCGCAGTCGGGTAGCCCGCGCGAGGCAGCAGACCGTGTCGAACAAGGCATCGCGCTGTCGAGAAAACTCAATCAGCCGCCGAGTGTAGCCTTCGCGATCATGAACGCGTTGACGGCCTATCAAATGATCGGCGACCGGGACGCCGTCATGCGCCTGGCGTCGCAAATGACGGAGCTCGCGGACAAGTTCGATTTGCCTGTGCAACGCTCGATCGCGACCTTCATGTCCGCATGGGCAGGCGCTTGCGGGGCCGGGCTCGATGCCGGGCTGCAGGCGATGGAGTCCGAATTCCCGCGCGTCTCCGCCATGGGGCCGATTCCCATTTACTGCACCGGACTGCTCGCGGGTGTCCGGCTTGAAGCGGCGTGGGCGGCGGGGGCGCTGGAGCTGTTGGACAGCGTGCTGAAGACAGTGAACGAGCCGGGCGTCGGTCTCTATGTGCCGGAAATCCATCGGCTGCGCGGCGAATGTCTGCTTCGTCTCGATCCCGGCGATTTCGATGCAGCCGTCCGGGAGTTCGAGTCCGCAATCGCGGCGGCGAAGCAGCAGCAGGCGCATGCCTTTCAATTGGCGGCAGCCGTCAGCCTGGCGCGTGCCTGGGCCGCGGCAGGCCGACCCGAGAACGGCATCGCGCCTCTGCAAGAGGCCGTAGGTGCGTTCGGCGAAAACGATGAGCTTCCGCAACTTGCGCTCGCCCGGGTAATGCTTTCCGCGCATCCGCATTGACAGACATCGTCGCCGGCTGCGACTCGTCGCAATCCGCGGACGTTTTGCCCGGGCTCAAACGACGCATGCGCCAATCAGCCGTTGGACATCGTCCCTTTTGCCAGTATCCTGAATACTTACAACCAAGACGACAGGCGCCACAAGAATAGCCTGCGCAATCAATCAAGATCAGGGAGGAATGCAGATGCCACGAAAATCGACTTTATTGCTCTTGGCCGCGGGTGCCACGCTCGCCCTCGGCGCGGCGCCGGCCGCGGCACAGAAACAGACGCTGCGCATGGCGTACTGGGCCGGCCCAAGCCATCACATGGTCCAGACCCAGGCAGCCTGGATCAAGACCATCGAGGAGGCCTCGGGCGGCAACCTTACCGTCGAAGTGGACAAGGCACCGCTCGCCAAGCCGGACGGCCAGTACGATCTCGTGAAGAACGGCGTCCGCGACATGGTCTGGCACGTGCCCGCCTACACCTCGGGCCGCTTCGAGATGTTCCAGGTGGCCGAGCTGCCGTTCCTGTGTCCCAACGCGACGATTTGCGCCAAGGCGCTGTGGCGCTGGTATGCAAAGCACGATCTCGCCAAGAAGGAGTTCACCGACACCAAGCTCCTGACCGCCTTCATGCATGGGCCGGGCGGCATCCATACCGTCAAGCCGGTGAGCACCCTCGAAGAGATCAAGGACGTCAAGATTCGCGCCGGCGGCGCGGGCGTGCCGATCGCCAAGGCGCTCGGCATGTCCGTGGTCGCGATGCCGGCAACCGCGGCGCACGAGGCACTGCAACGCGGAACCGTGGAGGGTGTGTTGTTTCCATGGGAGGCGATGGAGAGCTTCCGCCTCACCGAGCTGGTGAAAGCGCACTTGGAGGTTCCGGGCGGGATGTACGTGGCCTCGTTCTTCATCAACATCAATCCGAAGTCGTTCGACAACCTGACCCCGAGCAACAAGGCCGCGCTCATGAAGGCGAGCGGCGAGGCAGGCTCGATCCTGTTCGGCAAGGCGTGGGATGCCGCCGACGACAGCGCCCGGGAGCACGCCAAGAAGCTGGGTCACACGATCCAGACCCTTGCGCCGGCCGAGCTCGATCGGTGGCGACCGAAGCTCCAGTTCGTGACGGACGATTGGCTGAAGAAGGCCAAGGAGCGCGGTTACGACGGCCAACAGCTGCTCGATGACTTCAAGGCCACGATCAAGGACGCGTCGAGCTGACCCGCCATGGGCGGGGGGCTGACCGGCCGGATCGGCCGGTGGAACGGGCGAGCCACGTTATGGCTCGCCCGTATTGCGGCGGCAGTGCTCGCGCTGCTCGCCGTCGTGACGTTTTGCGACGTGATAGCGCGCTACTTTTTCAATTCGCCGTTCAGTTTCACGGTCGAGATCACCGAGATCGCGATGGGCGTGATCGTCTATTTCGGTGTCGGCCTAGTCACCCAGGACAATGGTCACATCAGCGTCGACATCGTGACGCTGCGGCTGTCGGAACGGCGGCGCGCGCTGCTCGGGCTGGTGACGAACGTCGCCGCGCTCGGATTCCTGGCGGTGATGGTCTGGCGGCTGTGGCTGCGCACGGTGGTTCTGTTCGACAAGGGCGACGTCAGCCCGATCATGCTCATCCCGCGCTGGCCGACAGCACTCCTCATGACCGTGGGAGCTGTCTTCTTTCTCACCGGACTCGTTGTTCACATCGTCACGGACTACGCGCGCGTGCGGAGCGATCAAGCGCCGCCTCGGTCCCCATCGGCGCCACGGCCGTACACGGACTGAATCACGAGACCGGCAATGCATCCGACGCTGCTATCAGTCCTGATTTTTTTCCTGCTGTTCATCCTGCTCACGGCCGGCATGCCGATCGGATTTGCGATGGGCTTGAGCGCGTTTCTCGGCACGTTGTTTCTGATCGACGCCGGCGCCGCGCTCGCCCTTCTCGGGCAGACCGCCTACGAGACCGCGCTGACCTACGATCTGTCCGTCGTTCCGATGTTCGTGTTGATGGGATACATCGCCGGCGCGGCCGGATTGAGCGAGTCGCTGTATCGCGCGTGCAACGCCTGGCTCGGCCATCGTCGCGGCGGCCTGGCGCTGGCAACCATCGGCGGCTGCGGCGCGTTCGCGGCGATCTGCGGGTCGAGTCTGGCGACCGCGGCGACCATGAGTCAGATCGCGTTGCCGGAGATGCGGCGTTACAAGTACGACGACCGGCTGGCGACCGGCTCGGTTGCCGCCGGGGGGACGATCGGCATCCTGATTCCACCGAGCGTGCTCATGGTGATCTACGGTCTGTTGACCGAGACCAGCATCTCACAGCTGTTCATGGCCGGGATCATGCCGGGTATCCTCACCGTGATCGGTTTCATGCTCACGATTTCCATCGTGACCCGGCTCAACCCCAGTTACGGTCCCCCAGCCGCACGCTCGTCGTTCAACCAAAAAATGCTGGCGCTGCGCGATGTCTGGGGAACCGCGGCGCTGTTCCTGGTGGTCATCGGTGGGCTCTACATCGGAATTTTTTCTCCGACCGAGGCCGCCAGTATCGGTGCCGTCGGTGCGCTGGCGCTGGCGATCTTGAACGGGCGTTTCAGCGTCCAGATGCTGACGAACGCGCTGATCGAGACGGTCAAGACCACGGCGATGATCTTCACGATCCTGATCGGGGCCATCCTGTTCAACAATTTTCTCATCCTGGCCTCGGTGCCGACGCTGATCAGCGACTGGATCACCGGATTGCCGCTCGGCAGGGAAGCCATCCTGGTCGTCATTCTGGCCATGTATTTTGTGCTCGGCTGCCTGCTCGATTCCCTGGCGATGGTGCTGCTGACCATTCCCATCGTGTTCCCGATCATCAAGGCGCTGGGATTCGACCCGGTGTGGTTCGGCATCATCGTGGTCATGGTGGTCGAGCTCGGACTGATCACGCCGCCGATCGGCATGAACGTGTTCGTCATCAAGGGCATCGCCAAGGACGTGCCGCTCGAGACCATTTTCCGCGGCGTGATGCCGTTCGTCGTCGCCCAGATCGTGCTGATTGCGATCCTGGTGGCGGTCCCGCGGATCGCGTTGTGGCTGCCGTCGACCATGTCGCCGTGACGCCGGCCGCCGTGGGGCCGGCCGCTGATACGCATAGTGGCCGCCGTCCACGTGAATCACATGGTCGGCGATGAATCCGGCAGCTTCGCTCGCCCGGAATAGGCAGCCGCCGGCCGGTTCATCGGCGTAACCGAAGCGTCCCAGCGCGAGCGGGAGCTTCAATAGGATCGCGGCATACCGAGCACGTGCTCGCCGATATAGGCGAGGATCAGGTTGGTCGAGATCGGCGCGATACGCTGCAGCCGGCACTCGCGCCACTTGCGCTCGATGTCGTATTCGCGCGCCGCAGCAAAGCCGCCGAAGGTCTGCATCGCGGCTTCGGCCGCGTTCCATGCCGCTTCCGACGACAAGAGCTTGGCGGCGTTGGCCTCCTCACCGCACGGTTTGCCGGCGTCGAACAGGGCCGCCGCCGCCCGCACGACCAGGTCGGCGGCGCGCCATTCTGCATAGGCGCGCGCGATCGGGAACTGGATGCCCTGATTCTGCCCGATCGGCCGGCCGAACACGATGCGCTCCCCGGCATATTTCGCGGCGCGCTCGATGAAATAGCGTGCGTCGCCCAGCGACTCGGCGGACACCAGGATGCGCTCGGCATTCATGCCGTCCAGAATGTAGCGGAAGCCCAAATCCTGCTCGCCGATCAGGTTCTCGACCGGCACGTGCAGATTGTCGAAAAATACCTCATTGGTCTGGTGGTTGATCATGGTGTCGAGCCGGCGCAGGGTGAGCCCCTTGCCGACGGCGTCGGCCATATCGACCAGCAACACCGAAAGGCCCTCGCTGCGGCGCTTGACCTCCTCGGCCGGCGTGGTGCGCACCAGCAGCATCATCAGGTCCGATTTGTGCGCGCGCGAGGTCCACACCTTCTGCCCGTTGACGACGTAGTGGTCGCCGATGCGCACCGCGCGGGTCTTGAGCTGGAGCGTATCGGAGCCGGTGGTGGGCTCGGTCACGCCGAACGCCTGGAAGCGGATCTTGCCGCTGGCGATGCCCGGCAGATATTTCCGCTTCTGCGCCTCGCTGCCGTGGCGCAGCATGGTGCCCATCATGTACATCTGGGCATGACAGGCCGCGGCGCTGCATCCGCTGGCGTGGATCTCTTCCAGGATCACGCTACCGGCGCGGATCGGCAGGCCCGAACCGCCGTACTGTTCCGGGATCAGCGCGCCGAGATAGCCAGCCGCGTTGAGCTCGTTGACGAATTCCTCGGCATATTCATCACGCGATTCAAGGTCGCGCCAGTACCTGCCGGGATAGTTCTTGCAGACCGAACGCACGCCGTCCCGGATATCGGCGAAGTCATTGCCGAGCGGCACCGAGGGCAGCCCTTCCTGGAACGAGGTCGCGTAAGCGGGGTTGCTCATATTGATGCGGGTCAGCGTCCCTTGAATTGCGGCCTGCGCTTCTCGTTGAACGCCCGCACGCCCTCGTGGCGGTCCTCGGTGGAGATCATGCGTTCGTAGGCTTGCACCTCGATCATCAATCCGCTCGCGAGATCCGTTTGCAGGCCCTGGTGGATAGCCTTCTTGGCCTGGCGAACGGCGATCGGGGCGTTGGCGGCGATCTCGCGCGCAACTTCCAGCACGCGTTGCATCAGCCGGTCAGGCTCGCAGATCTCATTGACCAGACCCCAATCCAGCGCCTGCTGCGCGCTGAACGGCCGGCCCGACAGGATCATCTCCTTGGCGCGCCGCTCGCCGACGGCACGCGGCAGGTTCTGCGTGCCGCCTGCGCCCGGCATGATGCCGCGGGTGACCTCGGGCTGCGCAAAGCGCGCTTCGGTCGACGCATATATGAAGTCGCAGCACAGCGCGATCTCGCAACCACCGCCGAAGGCAATACCGTTGACCGCGGCGATCACCGGCACCGAGCAATTGAGAATGGCGTAGGCGGCCTCCTCGATGATCGCGTGCTGCAACCGCCAGGTATCGTCGTCCATGCCGTCACGCTCTTTCAAGTCGCCGCCCGCGCTGAAGGCCTTGTCACCCGCCCCGGTCAACACGATGCAGAGCAGGTCGCCCGGCGTGAAGGCAAGCGGGCCGAAGATCTGGCGCAAATCCTCGCTCGTGGCGGTGTTGAGTGCGTTGCGTACCTCCGGACGGTTGATGGTGACGATCCAAAGCCCGGATTCGGGCTCCTCGACCTTGAGCGTACGCAACGCGGCCGGCGGCTTCACGACGCCACCTTTTTCGCTGCCGGGCCGAGAACCCGGTCGGTATGCGCTCCAAGATCGGGCGGCAGCGAGCGCAACGGCGGGCGGGCGCCGTCAAATTGCAACGGCAAGCCCACGAGCGCGGGATGGCCGCCCGGGGCGGCTTGGATCATGTCGACGGCCACCGTCTGCGGATGCACCACGACCTCGTCCAACGTCTGCAAGGGCGCGGCGGGAACGCCGGCGGCATCGAGTTTTGCGAGCCAGCCCTCGCGCCGTCCGGTGGCGACGACCTCGGCGATCAGGCGGTTCAACCGCTCGCGATGCCTCACCCGCTCCGGGTTGCTGCGGAACTGCGGATCGTCCAACCATTCGGGCTTGGCGAGCGCGCGGGCGAGCCGCTCGAACAGCGCATCGTTGCCGGCGGCGATCATCAGATAGCCGTCCTGCGCTTGATAGGCCTTGTAGGGGGCGATGCCGAAATTCTCGGTGCCCATGGGCTTCGGCGCTTTGCCGCTCGCGTGATAGGTTGCGATCGCCATGCCGACCCAACTGAGCGCGGTCTCGTACAGCGAGCCGCCGATCTCGCAGCCTTCGCCGGTGAGATGCCGGCGGTTGAGCGCGGCAAGGATGCCGATCACCGCCCACATTGCGGCCCCCTGATCGACGATCGAGGGGCCGACCCGCACCGGATCGCGCCCCGCATCGCCGGTGATGCTCATGATGCCGCCGCAGGCCTGCATCAGCGGATCGTAGCCCGGTTTGTCGCGCAAGGGGCCGTTGGCGCCGTAGGCAGAGATGTTGCAATAGATCAGCGACGGCTTCTTGTCCCGCAGCGTCTTGGCATCGAGCCCGCAGCCTTCGACGACGCCCGGCCGCATATTCTGCACGACCACGTCGGCGCGTTCGGTGATCAGATTGCGCAGCGCCTCGCACTGCTGCTTGTCCTTGAAATCAACCACCGCCGACTGCTTGTTGCGGTTGATGGCACGGAACATGGGGGAGGCACCTTGGAAGAACGGCGGACCCCACAGCCGCGCGTCGTCGCCGGTGCCCGGCCGCTCAATCTTGAGAACGTCGGCGCCCAGGTCGGCCAGCACATGCGTGCCGAATGGAGCGGCGATGCTGGTGCCAAGCTCGACCACGAACAGGTCGGAGAGGGGAAGCGCCGCGCTCGTCGCACTCATGGGCCGCCGCCTTATCGCCCGATGTCCGCAACAGATGCCAGCGTCTCAATACGCTGCAGCCGGTCGAACAACGGCCTCGCATCGATCGGCGCTCCGTCGACGCAGTCGGCGAATTTGTTCCACAGCACTTCAGCGTCGACCGGGTTCTTGAAATGCCCGCGTGGATGGCTGACCGGCGGCGACTTGAGCTCGCGATTGTCGCGCAACGTGACGCGGACCCGTTCGGAGGGCGCCAGCGCGCGGTCGTCGGCGCTCTTCGCAGATGTCGTCCGCACCGACACCTTGGGCATGAAGGCCTGCACGTCCGGCCGCTGCACGAAGGCATCGGATACTTCGGCCATGCCACAGCGCCGGGCGATGGCCGCCGCCGCCATGGCGAATTCGGCGCTGAACTTGGCGTCGAGCGCCGATTGCGGACGATGATTGCGCAAGATGGCGGCCTGCGTCTCGCCGGTTTCGACCTCGACGTCGGCGATATCGTCGGCCTTGACGCTTTCCTTTCGGACGAGATCAAGCATGGCGTCGAGAGAGCGATGCACCCCGTAACACACCGGATAGAGCTTGATGTTGACGCCGGTGTCCAGAATGCGCCATTCGCGGCCGAGCGTCGTCGGCCGTTTCGTGTCGACATTGCCCGTCGGCGAGACCGCACGCAGAAAACCAAGATCGTGCTCGATGGCGTCGGGCGCCGCCGTGAGCCCGGCATCCGCGAGCCTCGCCGCCCGCACTCCCGATTGCGCCGCGCGGCCGACCTGGAACGGCTTGGTCATCGAGCCGAAATTGGCGACAATGCCGCCAGCCAGCGACGCCGCAATGCCGACGGCGTGAGCCGCCTTGCCGGCGTCGAGATCGCGCACCACGGCGGATGCCGCCGCAGCTGCGAGAGCTCCAATCGTCGCGCTCGGGTGCCAGCCCTTGAGGTGATGCTGGTCGGCATCGCGGCGGATCAACTCGGCCCAGACCTCGTAACCGGCGACATAGGCCCTTGCCATCGTCGCTCCGCTTGCGCCGCTGTCGGCCGCCTCGGCCAGGATCGCCGGTACCAGAACGGCGCTCGGATGACCGCTCAATGCCACGTCATCGTAATCGAGCGCGTGTGCGGACGTGCCATAGAGCAGGGCGGCCTCCGGCGCCCTCAGACCCGACAGCAGCAGACCGTCGTGGCCAAAGCGCGCGCTCAGGCTCGTTTCGACGATCCGCGTCACATGCTCGTTGCGACCGGCGAGCATGACGGCGACGCAATCGGTAAAACCCGCCCGCACCACTGGCATGGCCTCGGAAGGCGCGCTGCCTTGCCGAATGGAGGAGAGGAATACGCCTATATCCGAAGTCAAGCCCACGCGTCTTCTCCCTTCCATACTGATATATCAGGGCGCCGTCGGATCAGTCGACCTTGAGCTTGGGCGCGGCCTTGTCGTGACGGTCGCTGGCCTTGCCGGCTTTCATCACCATGCCGGGGAGCGGGCGGCCGACCACCTCCTGCGCGAACGAGGCCACCCCGAGCAGCGCGTCGAGATCGATGCCGGTCTCGATACCCATCTCGTGCGCCATGTGCACAAAGTCCTCGGTGCAGATGTTGCCGACGGCGCGCGGCGCGAACGGGCAGCCGCCGAGTCCGCCGATGGAGCTTTCGAAGTCGACGATGCCGAGGTCGAGCCCGGCCAGCGCATTGGCGATGCCGAGGCCGCGGGTATTGTGCAGATGCAGGCCGATTGGCTGACCCGGCCAGCGCGCGCGCAGGCTTTCGATGGTGCGGCTGATCGAGGCCGGGTTGGCCATGCCGGTGGTATCGGCCAAATAGATCAAGTGCGATCCCAGCTCGACCAGCCGCTCGAACAGTCGGTGCACGCGTTCGATCGGCATCGGTCCCTCGTAAGGGCAACCGAACGCGGTCGCGATGCCGCCGACAATCCGGCTCTGCGTTCCCTTGGCGACCGCCGCGATCTCGTTCAGCGCACGGATGCCTTGCTCGGTGGTCATGCGCACGTTGAGCTCGTTGAAAGTGTCACTCGCCGCGACTCCGGTCTTGATATCGTCGGCGCCCGCGGCCACCGCGCGCTCGGCGCCTTTGGCATTCATCACCAATCCGGCGTAGCGCACCCCGAAACGTCGGTCGATGCCCGCGAACACGGCCTCCGCATCGGCCATTTGCGGTACCACTTTGGGATGCACGAACGCGCTGACTTCGATGCGGCAAAGACCGGTCGCCGACAGGCGGTCGATCAAGGTGACCTTTTGAGTGCGCCAGGCAAAGCTGGTGCGATCCAGCCGGTGGAAGTCCGGCCCAAGTAAGGAGTAGCGTCCGCTTGGTAGCGAGTGTTGCGTGGCCGCTGGCGACAGCGGTTGCGAAGCGTACACAGCGA
>JBAUOM010000591.1:0-4248 GCA_049579765.1 Xanthobacteraceae bacterium | reverse complement strand
CGCATCGACCGCGACAACATCCTGCGCGCCTCGCTGTGGGCGTTGGCGCGGGCGGTGGCGGCGTTGCCGGTCCGGCCGAGGCTCGTGTTCGTGGACGGCCGTGACCGCATCGACAGCGACTGCGATTGCGAGGCGGTGATCAGCGGCGATGCCATCATCGCCTCGATCGCCGCCGCGTCGATCGTCGCCAAGGTCACGCGCGACCGGCTGATGATGCGACTGGGCGCGCTCTATCCCGGCTACGGGTTCGAGCATCACAAGGGCTATAGCGTACCCGAGCATTTCGATGCGCTGGCGCGGCTCGGGCCCACGATCCATCACCGTCGCTCCTTCGCCCCGGTCGCGGCCGCCTACGGCGACGTCGCGACCGAGGACATGGCCGTCGGCGGCATCGTGCCCGGCGCATTGCCTCTGTAGCGCGAAATCGCTACAGATTGCCGCGATTTCGCTCCCCGCTTTTCGGTCGCGTGCGCTCGCTTGAAAAGTCTGCGACTCTTCGGGATCACGCTTCGGCGCCGGGGCCTTATCTCTGCCGGCAGCGTCGAGTAACGTCCGGCTGATGCTTTACGTTTCCATCTTCGTGGAGCTTTTGCGTTCGCGCCCGTCGCTGGCGGTCTGGCTGGCGGCGCTGGTGCAGGCGCTGCTGTGGCTGCTGGTGCCGTCGCTGTTCTATGCCGCGCCGCCCGGTGACGTGGCCAGCGTCCTGGCGGTCGGCCACGAATTCCAGCTCGGCACTTATCTCGGCCCGCCGCTCGCCTTCTGGCTTGCCGAGCTTGCCTTCGATTTGGCCGGCCACAGCGTGGTCGGCGTGTATCTGCTCTCGCAAGCCTGTGTGGTCGTGACCTATTGGGCGGTGTTCGCGCTCGGACGCGCGACCGTCGGGGCGCAGCACGCCGCGCTCGCGGTGCTGCTGATGGTGGGCGTCGCCGCCTTCACGGTGCCGACGCCGGACTTCGGGCCGGTCGTTCTCACAATGCCGCTCTGGGCGATCATTCTGTTGCACTATTGGCGGGCGGTGGGCGAGGGCCGCCGCGCCTATTGGCTCCCGCTCGCGCTCGAGATCGGGCTGCTCTTGCTCACCACCTATGTCGGCTTGATCCTGATCGCGTTGCTCGTGCTGTTCACGCTCGCGAACCGGGAGGCGCGCGCCCGGCTGAAATCCTACGACCCGCTGATCGCCGCCGTCGTCGCCGGCATCGTCATGGGCCCGCATCTGATCTGGCTCGCCGATTCAGGCGCGAGCCTCAAGCCGGTGCTGCTGCGCCTGCGCACGTCCGAGGCGGTGGTCGGCAATCTCATCGCATGGCTGCGGCAAATCGGCCTGATCCTGGCGGCCCATGCCGGCCTGGTCGTCCTGGTCGCGCTGGTGGCGGGCTGGCCGTGGCCGCGGCACGATCCCGCGCCGGTGATCGTGCGCCCCGGGATCGATCCGTTCGCCCGGCAGTTCGTCTACTTCTTCGCGATCGCGCCGGCCTTCGCCGGCACGCTGGCCGCCGTGCTCATCGGCTGGTCGGGGCCGGTGGGCGGCATCGCGCCGCTGGTCATTCTGTCCGGCCTCCTCGTGGTGGTGGCGGCCGGCGACGCCATCGAATTCAGCCGCCAGCACGTCGTCATCGCGGCCTGGTTCGGCCTCTTGGTCATTCCGCCGATCATGGCGGTCGCCGCGCTCGTGGTCCTGCCCTGGCTCGACATCGACTTGCGGGTGACGTACCCGGCCGAGGCAATGGCGCGCTTCTTCTCCGAGAGCTTCCAACGCCGCACCGGCGCGCCGCTGCAGATCGTCACGGGTGATCCGCGCACCGCCGCGCTGGTCGCGCTCGGGGCGCCGAGCCGTCCGAGCGTTTTCCTCAGCGCCACGCCCGGGCGCTCGCCGTGGGTGACCGCCGACGCCGTCAAGAGCAGGGGTGCGATCGTCGTCTGGCCGACCAACGACACTGCCGGCACGCCGCCGGCCGAGCTCAAGGAGCGTTTTCCCGAGCTCGTGCCCGAGGTGCCGCGCGTGTTCGAGCGCGCCGTGCAGGGGCGGCTGCCGCTCATCCGCATCGGCTGGGCGGTGATCAGGCCGCAGGCACAGGCGCCGACCGCGGCAAGCGAGCCGAAACCTTGAGGGCCGCCCGGATGGGCGGCCCTCGCACGCGCGGCCGCAAAGCGAGTGCGGGAGGCTAGCGCGTGATCCCGAAAAGTGGGAACCGGTTTTCGGAAAGATCACGCGCAAAACAAGAACTTAGAGCGGGATGATGACTCGAAGAAAAATCATCCCGCTCTAGGCCGCCATGCTCGCTCCGAGCCGCTCGGAGGCCATTCGCGTCCCTTCCACGCGCGCCTTGATCTTGCGGAAGGCGATATCGCGCGCGACGTCCGGCGAGCCGTGCTTGGGCTTGACGTCGATGCTGAACGGCGAAAAGCCGCAATCGTCGGTCGAGCCGAGGCGTTCCTTCGGGATGTACTTTGCCGCGAGCAGCAGGGCATCGCAGACTTCCTGCGGCGTCTCGACGCGCGGGTCTTGCGGATTGATGACGCCGATGAAGCACACTTGCGGTACGCCGTTGGCGTCGTCGCGGCTGTGCTTTCCGATGAGCCCGTAGACGCGTTCCTTGTCCTTCTCGCTCGATGCCTGGATCAGGAAATAGCCGGCGTTCATCTTGAACATGCCGGGAAGCAGCTCAGCGTAGTCGACGTCGGCGCTGTGCGTCGAATCGCAGTCGCCGCCCGGGCAGGTGTGAATGCCGATATTCCGGCGCTCGTCCGGCGTGAAGCGGTCGATCACCCTGTTGTTGAGCGCGATGAAGCCGTCGAGCATCTTGCGGCCGGTCCAGGGATTCCTGGGATCGTTGCGGCACGCGAGGCGCCCCTCGGTGAAGTCGATCGAGACGCGCCGGGCGCCGGCCTTGAACGCCATGCGGATGTCCTTCTCGCACTCGGCGCAGAGATCGTCGAGGAACTGCTCGCGCGAGTACCCCTTGACCTCGCCGTCGAGGGGGTAGAGCAGCGCGAGCATGGATGGTGCGATGACCGCCTGCTTGAGCGGCTTCGTTGCCATCCTCGCCGCCTTTTCCGTGAATTCGGCGGCATAGGTCTTGTACCTGAACGGTCCCCCGGTCAGCCGCGGCAGCTGCCGGTGATGGCCGTCGGTGAAGATCGCGAAATACTGTCCGTCGGGCGCGAGATTGTCGGCGAGCCCGGTGCCGGCCAGCGTGTCGGTGATGGCATAGGTGGCGAAGCTCGACATGCGCTGCTCGCCGTCCGAGACGATCGGCGATCCGGTCTCCTCCATCCGCTTGATGGAGTCGAGGCACGCGGCGTCTTGCTCGCGCTCCAGATCCGCCTTCTTGATCTTGCCGGCATCGTAGTCGGCGTAGGCCTGTTGCAGCTTCGTCGGTCGAGGCAGCGAGCCCACCGGTTCCGTCGGAATTGGCATGAGCGTCCTCCTTGCGGTTTCGATCGTTGTAGCCGGCCCGGTCTTCTTGTAGACAGACCGGTCTGTCTATTGGGCTACCGATGCGAGGCGGCGTCAAGCCAAATCGCCGCGACGTCCGGCCCGGGGTCCGGTCGCCGGTCGCAAGACCGGGCGCTCCGGTGCGCGCCGGGCAAAACCCGTTTGTTGGCGAGTGCCCGTGGTGCTACGACGGCGCTCGGGATGCGACACGGTGCCGATGGGCGCTCGATTGACGGGAACCGGAACTTGCCGAGGCGTGAGGTGAAGGAAAGCGACAAGCCGCGCGAGCGTCTGCTCGATGCCGCCTATGATCTTTTTGCCACCCATGGCGTCAAGAAGGTCGGGGTGAACGCCATCCTCGCCCGGTCGGGCTGCGCGAAAGCGAGCCTGTATCAGAATTTCGACTCCAAGGTCGATTTGGCGATCGCCTTCCTCGATCGCCGCGAGGCGCTCTGGACGCGCGACTGGCTCGAGGCCGAGGTCAAGCGCCGCGCATCGGATCCGGCAAAGCGGCTGCTCGCGATCTTCGATGTCTTCGACGCCTGGTTTCACAAACGTAGCTTCGAGGGCTGCTCGTTCATCAACGTGCTGCTCGAGTCCGGTGCGGCGAGTCCCGTTCGCCGGGCGGCGGCGATTCATCTCTCCAGGATTCGCTCCATTGTCCGCGAGCTGGCGGCAGCGGCGAATTTGCGCGAGCCGGAGAAATTCGCGCAGGCGTGGCACATGCTGATGAAGGGCTCGATCATTTCGGCATGCGAAGGCAACCGGAATGCGGCGCGGGAGGCGAAACGCGCGGCCGAGCTCATCATGGA
>JBAUOM010000590.1:0-3693 GCA_049579765.1 Xanthobacteraceae bacterium | reverse complement strand
CGAGGCGACCGCTCGGCGCGAAGGGCATGCACGCCAGCGCGCGGCCGGCGTCGTCATGCCAGGCCGCGCCGATATTCCGTCGGGGTGAGCCCGGTGTGCTTGCGAAACGTCGACGTGAACGAGCTGGTTTCGCTGAAGCCCAGGTTGAACCCGACGTGCGTGACCGACATCGCCGGATTCGCGAGCAGGGACTTGGCCCGCTGCATGCGCAGGCTGTTCATATAGCGGCGCGGCGGCAGGCCGAACGATTGCTTGAACGCCCGGATGAAGTGATACGGGCTCAACTTCACGACCGAGGACAAGATCGCCAGCGAAGGGTCTTCCGCTAGGTGCCCTTCGATGTATTCGGCCACTCGCTTCTCCTGCCATCCGGCAAGGCCCCCGCGCAGGTATTGCCTGGCGGACACCGCGCCGTCGTTGAGCCGCAGCAGCTCGTGCGCGAGCACGATGCTGAGCGCCTCCGCGTACGGCCCCTGGCCGGGATCGGAGCTCTCGGCCTGCGCCTTCAGCTTGGCCGCCGTTTCCCACAGGTCCTTGTCGAAGAAGAACAGACGCGGCCTGAACTCGCTCTCGGCAAAGCGCAGTTCCGGATCGATCAACGGCCCGCGCGGGTCGATGTAGAAATAGGTCACGCGCGTCAGGATGCGCGGTTTTTGCCAGCCGAAGAACTGATGGCCGGCCGGAACGAAGCTCATCGTCCGGTTGAATTCCTGCAACGTCGACCTCGGCAGGCCCTCCACCACCGTCTCGCCATCGTCGCGCTCGGCGCGTTCGCACATGATCAGCAGGTGACACGGCGCCTTGTATCCGTATTGGAACGGCTCGCGCCTGACGACCTCGACCACGTCGGCCTTCAGTCCGTTCCAGCTTGCGATGTGACGATGCGCGATGTCCGGCGGGGCAAAGCCGACGACCGGCGGCAGGGGTGTCGCGGAGGCGGTATCGAATTCGCTCATCACGGGGTCTCCCGATCTCGTTGGATCCGGTTTCCCTCCTTGAGCGGCGTATCCTCACGCGTTCAGGTGGCGACGGGGCTGTTCACATGCACGTCGCTTTGTCGCTACCGGACGGGCAGGCGCCTTCAAATTTGCGTGCGAGAGGCGAAGCGGTAATGCAACTGCCGGAGGCGCGCGCGTGGCGACGAACGAGTCATGCGTAATGCGCAACGCTGCGATGTGAGATGGAATGCGGCCGTCGCGGTGGAAACGAGAAGAGCCCGGCTTGCACCGGGCTCTTTGCGTTGGACGGCGTGGAAGAGGTCAGCAATAGGGCGCCATCTGCGCGCCCGAGGTGTCGTACTGAGGGATGCAGCCCGGATCGTGCCGCTGCGCGAACGAGGACGTCGCGGCGGTCAGCGCGAGCGCGGCCACCAGTCCGAGTGCGCCGAGATATTTCATGGCAAGCGTGGTCATGTCGGTTCTCCGTTTGAGTTGCGCGGGCGGCGTTGGCTCAGCCGCAACCCCAGCCCGAGGTTCGGCCGTTTCCCAAGTCCTTCCGGCAATAGCCTGCCGTCTGCCGGTCGTGTCCCGGATCGGCAGAGACGTGAACGCCGGCCGCGGCGGGCATGCCCAGGGCAAGCGCCAACGCGGGCTTGGGGAACATGGTCTCTCCTCGTCTCGTCACCTGGCGGACAGCCCCACGAGTTGCGTGGTGAACGTCCCGCGCGGCTTAAATGCGCCCCGCAGCCCGGGACGGCTTGACCGTTGATGCGGAGCCTTGCTCGGAATTGCGCGAAACGTGTCGAGGAGGGCGGGGCGGACGTCGTTCGAAAACGCGGCGAGGCGGCGCATCCGATCATGCGGCGATGCTGCGCGGCGCCGGCGCCATGAAGTCCGGTCCCACCGGATCGCTGACCGCTTCGCGCAGGATTCGATCGATTTGCGCCTTGGCGGGAGCGTCGAGCCGCCAGCCCGAGACCTCGGCGATCGCATCCAGTTGCGCGGGATGGCGTGCCCCCCACAACGCCGCGGTGATGCCCTGGTCGAGCATCCAGCGGATCGCCAAATGGATGACGCGCTTGCCGAAACGATCCTGGGCGAACCGGTCGAGCCGCTGCACGGCGGCGAGATACTGGGCGAACCGCGGCGCGCGGAATTTCGGATCGCTGCGGCGCAGGTCGTCACCCTCGAAGGCGGTGTCCGCCCGCATGCGTCCGGACAAGAGCCCGCGGCACAGCGCGCCGTAGCCGAAGGTCGCGATCCGGTTCCTGCGGCAGTAGGGCAGCACATCGGCTTCGATGCCGCGCTCGAACAGGTTATACGGCGGCTGCAGCACGTGCAGCGGCGCGACGCTGCGGAAGCGCTGCATCTGCTCGACGGAAAAATTGCTCACGCCGATGGCGCGAATCTTGCCCTGCCGGAGCAGCGTGTGCATCGCCTCGGCGGTCTCCTCGATTCTCACCAGCGGGTCGGGCCAGTGAACCTGGTAGATGTCGATGTAGTCGGTGCGCAGTCGGCGCAGCGACTCCTCGATCTCGCGCAGGATCCGGGCGCGGCTGGCGTTGCGGAACACGCGGCCGTGCTGCCATTCGAGTCCGGCCTTGGTGGCGATGACCACGCGCGGGCGCAGCCCGCCCTGCGCGAGCGCCTTGCCGACGATTTCCTCGGAGCGGCCGAAGCCGTAGACCGGCGCGGTATCGATGACGGTGACGCCGCGCTCCAGCGCCGCCCGGATGGTGGCGATGGATTCCGCTTCATCGGTCCCGCCCCACATCCACCCGCCGATCGCCCAGGTACCGAGCGCCACGCGCGAGAGCTCGAGCGATGTGCCGGGAATCGTTGCCCGCTCCAGGTTCACTTCGAGACTGTCGCCTTGCCTGGTCATGGTTTTGCTTCCTTCCTGCGAGGGGGTCCGGCGGCCGCCGCCGGTTCCGATGGATCGATCGCCTCGCCATGGAAGTGGCGATGCGCGCGCGCCGCGGCTTGCCGGCGCTTGCTGCCGTTGCTGCGTTCTTGCGCAAACCCGCGCGGCGGGATCCCGAAAGCATGATCCCGAAAAGTGTGCAGCGGTTTTCGGAAAAGATCATGCTCGGACAAGAAGGCGGGGCTTCGGGAATTTTGGTTCTCTGCGAGCGGGCGGGAAACAAATGCCAAATCGCGTTTCAGTCCGGAGCGATTTTGCTCCGGCCGCGCGTCATTCCACTTGCGCGAGCCGCGGCCGCGGCGTCAGCACGAGCGCAAAATACGTCTCCATGTCCGCGTCGAGAGGAAAGTGGAACGGCGCGAAGGCATCCAGCAGGTCGCACTTGTAGCGCTCCAGGGCGTCGCCGCGGCAGAGGAGGAATTTAGGCGCGGCGACGATGTCTTCGCGGTCGATGATGCAGAGCAGGCGCATCTCGGGATGGCGGACGAGATAATCGAAGACGGCGGTCGCCGCCATCGGATAGCCGGGGTGCAGCATGTCGTCGAGGCAGATGATGCCGTCGCGATGCAGGATCGGATGGACGAGCTCCAGGTCGTTGGTCAGGCATTCGCGCGAGTGGTGGCTGTCGATATGGACGAAGCGCACGGCCTCCCGGCCGAGCTTGTCGCGCAGGTCGCCCGGCGTGATTTCGCGGCTGTCCGCCTTCCAGCAGAGGTAGCGGTCGGCCGCGATTCCATGCGCCGTGCAGTTGGCCAGGAATCGACCTTCGACGCCGCTATTGGGCCAATCGAACCGGTCGATGGCGAGGGCTCTTTCGCCGGGCGCCAATAC